>NZ_DGYQ01000046.1:0-5084 GCF_002396765.1 Exiguobacterium sp. UBA5002 | reverse complement strand
TGGCAGCTGATGTTGGAATCTCGTATCCCCATTCGTTCAATAAATGAACGAGCAATTCCGATGTCGAACTCATCGTCGTATCGACGAGTTGCACTGGTGCGTATGGATCTTCATCCGGATGATGGTCGATTTTAATGACGTCTTTTCCTGTCATCGCAACCTTCCCGTCAATCCGCGCTTGATTCGCTGTATCCAGAATCACGACTAACGCCTCTTTGTATAATTTATCGTCTACTTGATCGAGCTCTCCCATGAATGACAATGATGTCGCCATCTCTCCGGCCGTTAATACCGTTTTGCTAGGGAATTGATGTTGTAACGTCAATTGCAAACCGAATTGACTACCGAGTGCATCGGGATCTGGACGTTCATGACGATGAATGATGATCGTATCTGCCGCTTCAATCATTTGTTTGATTTGCTCTTTCACTGTGCACAGCTCCTCTAATCTTGATATGATATGAGATGAAGACAAAAAGGAGGTCCTTTTAACATGCAATTCATCCTCATCGCCCTCATCGTTTTCTCGCTTGGTGGGTATTTGTTAGCAAAACGCCGCGCGTTCCATACGAAAAGCACGAACCGAAAATACTTGTTCAATACGCAAGCGAGCATTTGGTTGAGCTTGTTCGTCATCCTATTCGCCGTCAACCAGTTCGTTTCCGGAAACGGATTAACGACACTCGTCGGGAAAATCGTTTGTTCCATTTTAATCATCGTCGGCGTTGCTTCATTCATCGCCGGATTCATCCGTTACAAAAAGATTTATCCGTATGTCGTCCGCGAGATGGAGCAATCCTGAGCTAGATTCAGAGGAACCGAAGTCCATTGACTTCGGTTCTTTTTGATTCATTTAACGATCGATGAGTTGGGATGTCACGAGTGCCTTCGCAACGATTTGTGTGCCTTGATACATCTCGACATCGACTTTCCCGAATTTTCGACCGACGTCAAAGACATTCGCCCGGATCGTTACCGTGCTCTCGATTTGAACAGGTTTAATGAAATAGATGCTGACGTTCTCGATGACAAGGTCACCTTTTTTCATATGGCGCAACATTCGCGTCGCTCCTTCGACTAGAAGCGTCGTCAACACCCCACTCGAAGCAGTCCCCATGAAGTTCGTCATTTGCGGCGAGACCTCAAGCGATAAGTACGGTCCCCGTTCGTCCTCTGCCGCCTTGATCTGTCCTGTAATTAGATCGTCGAACGTCTCTCCGACTTGTGGCTGACGATTCGCGAGTTGCAGTGCCTTGAGGACGTCTTGACGGCTAATGATCCCGAGCAATCGACCGTACTGGTCGATGACCGGTAACATCTCGATTCCTTCCCAGACCATCTGATGCGCAGAATTCGTGACACTCGTTCGAATACCGACCGTGATCGGATGACGGGTCATGACTTTTTCAACAGCCCAATCATGCGGACGGTCAATGATGTCCTTCGCTGTCACGACACCGACGACCTTCATTTGTTCATCGATGACGGGATAACGGTTGTGTTTCGTCTGCTCATTCAACTCGTGCCAGCGTGAAATCGGATCCGTCGTCTGTAAATAGAACGTATCATGCAACGGAATTAAAATATCCGAAACGAGTAAAATCTCCTTTTTGATCAATCGATCATAAATCGCACGGTTGATCATGGTCGCAACCGTGAACGTATCGTAGGACGTCGAAATGATCGGCAACTCCATCTCATCCGCTAATCGTTTTGCATCCTCCGTCGTATCAAAGCCACCGGTAATCAATACAGCAGCTCCTGCTTCAAGCACGAGTTCATGTGCTTTTTCGCGGTTTCCGATGATGACGAGACTATCGACATCGATATAGCGCATCATGGCTTCGAGCTTCATTGCGCCAATGACGAATTTCGTCAGCGTCTTGTGTAATCCATTTCGACCACCGAGCACCTGACCGTCAACGATGTTCACGACTTCCGCGAATGTCAGCTTCTCGATATTTTCTTTTTGTTTCTTTTTAATCCGAATCGTTCCGACTCGCTCAATCGTCGAGACGAACCCTAAATTTTCTGCTTCCTTGATGGCGCGATAAGCCGTCCCCTCGGATACGGTCAAATCCTTCGCGATTTGTCGGACGGAAATCTTTGTTCCGACATCAAGATCTTCGATATGTCGAATGATCTGTTCGTGTTTCGTAGGCATACTGTATCCCTTCTTTTCCTTTTTTCTACTCTCCTGTCATTATACTGTACTACTCTAAAGATGAAAACGTGTACTAGTCTGATTTACGATAAATGTTTTTCGAACCGGACGATGATATACTTATGTAGAAAATGAGTAGAGAGGTGGAATCATATATGAGCGAACGTACGAACCAAATCAGTGAATTCCTGAAAGAACAAGGAATCGACTTAGCCGTCGTCACTTCGAAGGCAAATGTCTTTTATTTCTCAGGAGTCTACGCTGAACCCCACGAACGTGTCATGGCGGTCCTCGTCGATGTAACCGGCAAACATGTATTATTCTGTCCGGCACTCGAAGCAAGTATCGTTGCAGCGAGTCCTTGGGAAGGAGACGTCGTGACGTATGAGGATCACGAAAACCCGTTTGATCGATTAGCAGAATTATTCGCGACATTCGAGCACTCGAATAACCGAATCGGTATCGAAGGGGAACACATGACGTTCAGTCGCTATCAGGAACTAAGCTCACGTCTCGAGAACGCAGCCATTCTTGATATCGGTGAGTCTTTACAAGCGCTTCGTCTGAAGAAAACACCGGAAGAAATCGCTATTCTTCAAGAAGCAGCCGCACTTGCGGACGAAGCAATCGAAATCGGTAAACAAGCGATCCGCCCAGGGATCACGGAAATCGAAGTCATTGCAGAAATCGAATATGAAATGAAGAAAAAAGGTGTCCGTGAGATGTCATTTGATACGCTTGTCCTATTTGGTGCAAACAGTGCTGATCCGCACGGTGTACCCGGCGACCGTGTCATCCAAGAAGGCGATTTCGTCTTATTCGATCTCGGCGTCGTTTGGAAAGGCTACTGTTCCGATATTACACGGACCTTCATTTATGGCGAAGCGAACGAAGAACAGAAAAAGATCTATGAAACGGTTCGCCAAGCACTTGAAGCCGCGACAGAAGCGAGTCAGATCGGCACGACACTCGGTTCATTAGATAAGGCAGCCCGTGACGTTATTACAAACGCTGGCTACGGACAGTACTTCACGCACCGTGTCGGTCACGGACTCGGAATCGAGGTTCATGAATTCCCGTCTCTCGCGTCAAACAATCTACTGACGGCTGAAGCTGGTATCGTCTACACACTCGAACCAGGCATTTATGTTCCAGGTGTCGGTGGCGTCCGCATCGAAGATGATATTCATCTCACTGCGGAAGGTCCAGTTGCGTTAACTCGCACACCAAAACATCTTCAATCCATTCCGTCATCTTAACTCAAGACAAATGAAGCTGACTCAACAGTCAGTCTCTAAAAAATAAGGGTGGCAGAATGATAATCTGCCACCCTTATCTCGTAGATGACGCGTCACACGCCACTCCTACAGGAAAAGCGCATTTATGCGCTGTCAGAGACGAACAAGACCCGCTTTCCTGCTTAAATGAAGCAGGAAAACTGGCTTGTGTCTCGCCTGAGGAAAGGGCGTGAAAAGACGCGTCATTCTTTTTTTGAGTCAACCTCATTTTCTCTTACTTACGGGATTGATGGACGACATTGACGCCACCAGTCACATCGAGGATTGCTCCCGTGATCATACTTGATTCTTCTGCCAACAAGAAGGAGATCGCGCGAGCGATATCTTCTCCGACACCCGTTCTTCCGACCGGCGTCGCCTCATCTTGCTCCGCTTCAGAAATTTGCTTCGTCTTATTGTCACCAACGATGTTTCCCGGGTTGACCATGTTGACCGTGATGCCGTGTTCCGCTTCTTCAAGCGCTACACTCTTCGTCAAACTCACCATCCCGCTTTTAGCAGCAGCGAACGCCGCCCGGCATACCCATCCTGGCGCTGTTGCACTCTCCGGGAAACCGTACGTAATGATTCGACCGTAGGCTTGCTTACGCATGACAGGCAATACTTGACGCAACAGCCAAAAACTAGCTGTCAGATTTCCGGTGATCACTTCATCCCATTCCTGATCGGTGTAATCCACTAACGCTTTTCGTTCAAATATATAAGGTCCTGCATTAAGTATCAACGCATCAATCCGACCTTGCTCATTGATTGCTTGTTGGGTTGCGCGTTCCAATTCTTCTTGATTCGTCACATCTGCTTGAATCGTTATGAGATTCGGATGTGTAAATTCGGGTTCGGAACGATGAAACGCTGTCACTTTCCAACCTTCTTCCAGCAACTGACGTGTCACTCGTTCTCCCAGTCCTTTTGTACCTGCTGTAATTAACGCGTGCCTCATCTTGGCATCGCCCCCTTTCACTGACTCCATCTTACGACGGAACGGAAAGGAAGAACAATTTTTAGAACTCACTGAATGTTTCGTCCGCTCCCAGTAAGAGAATGGTATAATTAGGGTGTACTCATCATATCGATTACGAAGGGATGGATTCATCATGGCAATAGTCTATCATAATGTACTCGTAGCAGTAGATGGCTCAAAAGAGGCAGAACGTGCCTTCGAGACGGCAATCGATGTTTCATTGCGAAATGATGCAAAATTGATCATCGCACATGTCATTGATACACGGACATTCGCGACAGTAGAAGCCTATGACCGCACCATTACGGAGCGTGCCGAATCTTACGCGAAGGAATTGCTAGACGAATACGTCAAGACTGCTCAAGATCGCGGTGTACAGGAAGTCGAAGTAGCGATTGAATACGGTTCACCTAAAGTAACAATCGCTAAAAAACTTGCCCCTAATCACGATGCCGATTTAATCATCTGTGGCGCAACTGGTTTAAACGCTGTCGAGCGTTTCTTCATCGGTAGTGTCTCTGAAAGCATTACGCGTTACGCAAAATGCGACGTCTTGATCGTCCGTTTATGAATCACTCTTCTACAAAAAGCCTTTCTTCCTTCATTTCAAAGGAAGAAAGGCTTTTTGACGACCTATTTAAATGACGAATTGTAATATTAA
>NZ_DGYQ01000027.1:14131-22472 GCF_002396765.1 Exiguobacterium sp. UBA5002 | reverse complement strand
GTTTTGCCATACACGATCGTATCCGTTGTGACGCGAATCTTTGTCAAAGCATACTGTTCGTCCGGTTTTTGTTCACTCGGAGCGACGAATAACGTGTCTCCTGTAATCTCTTCGACGACATGTGCATCGTTCTCGTGTGTACAGGAACCAAGCGGCATACAAAGGAATAGAATAAACGCGAAAAGCAAATGACGCGTCGGCATGAACCAGGCACCTACTTTCTCCAGTTAGTAAGGTTAGATGAAAACATATTATTAAATAAATTTTACCAGTTGTAACACAGATTGATTTAAATCAAAAAAATCTTTCTTGCTTTGAAATGAAAGGAATTCAGGCATAAACTACGTATGATTAATAAAATACCATCATCTCGATCAGAGGAGGAATTACGATAAAGCTAGCCATCTTTACCTGCTAAGAATCACTGGATGTTGTGCATATTAGAGTGATACCTCGTTTGGATCCGAAATCAACTGTAGTACTCATCAAAGTGTATGCATCTGTCGTCCACTTCAATCTTGATTTACGTTGCATCGTGCGCTGCAGGAACGGCTGCTGTTCTAATCGCAAAAGCAAAAGGGCTGCAGGTGACGGCTGTCTGTAATGGACAAAATGCGGAGCGGGTCAAAGCGCTCGGTGCCGATCACGTCATCGATTATACAAAGGACGGCTACGATGGATTGTTGCTGAAGTACGATGCCGTCTTCGATGCGTCTGGAAAGATTAATAAGACGAAAGCGAAACGGCACGTCAAACAAAACAAGTCTTTGCATCCGTCGCGGGGTAAGGCATGGCGAGATAACGGAAAGAAGATATACACTGTTTGAATAAACTGTTTGAAGCGGGACGATTTAGAGCCGTCACGACCATATCTGTTCACTTGATGAAATCGTCGAAGCCCATCGATATGTTGACTCCGGACAAAAATTCGGTAACGTCGTCGTTTTAATTGCAGAAGAATTAAGTTGATTTAGTGGGTTGGACGTAACTGTTTTTGAGCATTCAGTGCTCGAAAGTAAGTTTGGAAATTACTAAGAAAACGTAAAAAAACTGACAACGTCTACCATACATGATGTCATGTAAAGAAGCTTTCTCGATTGTATCGGGAAGGCTTCTGCTTTAATTTCGGATTGGTCAAAAAACGGTATTCATTGATTACAGACTTTTAAAGCGTCGCGATTTTTGACACCAGATGCAGAATGGAGTGAAACAACGAATGTTGAATCATTTTTCTTTATGACGGATGACACATTACACCAAGCTGAGTAATAGTTGAGGCTGTTGGGAGAGGAAGACATCGTTTTCGACGTAGCGATGATAAGACAATGACGAATCGTTCATATGAAAGAGCGTCAACTGTTGACTCTCGAAGTCGACTTCTTCAATGTAGACAAGTTCTGCAGCGTCACCGGAGTGATGGGGAAGAAGCAGTTTTAAGGATAGTCTCTCCCGTAAAGCAATGAATAACATAACTTCCATTTTATAAGTCGCCGAAATGGAAGAATCATTGTGAAGAATAACGGATGAATCGATGGAGAGGCAAATAAGCGGATTCATAGTAGATAACGACACCGGATGAGTGATTTCTTTTTGAAGGTGCTGCATGATGGACCTCCTTATAATAAGAACGTATGTTCATATTATGGGGGATGAATCCATTTTTTGCAATCCTATATAACGTTAATAGCCTCATGATGTCTCATTCATAATCGTTCGAGTTTCACTGTGAGATAGCGGAATCTACTTTTCGAAAAGAATGCTGAAATTCTTATATATCTTGCGATAACCGAATCATATCCGTGCACCGGATCCCGTTTTCGATGATCACCTCTTCATAGTGTCTCAAGAAGAAGTTTAAATCGACTCCAACGATTCTGAATCCACATTTTTGGTAAAGTGCTAGCTGTCCAATGCTTGAATTGCCCGTCCCGATTTCAACGGTCGTATACCCCAGTGTTTTCGCTGTGCGAATCGCATGTCGTAAAAGATTTTTTCCGATACCTTGTCCTTGATGCGACTCATCTACTGCGATATTTACGATTTCTATCGTTTGAGGCCTTGTCGGGAGAAGTACATATACACCAATCCATTGGTCATTCCTTTCAGCGACAAAACAATAACCTCTTTTTGCATAGCTTTCGACTAACTTTTGAGACGGGTCCGCTGCTAGCAAGAGGTCCATCGGTGGATTTTCATGGACGGATAATTGTCGGATGTTCATATTCATTCTCCTCACGGATCGATTGATATATGTTTGTCTTAGGCTTCAGTTTCACTCTGCTGCCACAATAGCTGATGTAGAAGCGTTACGAAAGAACCTGTGAACTTCTGTCCTTCTTAAGAATACAAAATAGCATGTAAGAAAAAAAGTCGTCATCCGTATCGAGTAACGGAAAACGACTTTCTTTTGTTAGATTAAGATCATGATCGTTTAGTTAGACGGGAGAAGCTTTACGACATGCAAGGTGGATTTTTTTCCCGTTCGTGATGGAGTAAGTGAGTTTCCCATCTTTCAGTAGAGGAAACGATACCAGCTCTTCAAAGTCCGTCAGAGGAGCGACGGTCTTCGCTTTTAAGTCCGCATATATCAACTGATTGATGCCTTCTCGGAAGACGATTTGTGTGTTCGAAAGGAATTGAATGCCGTTAATCAACGTCTGGGCACTGGAAGCAGAATAGTTCAGCGTCTTTTCGTCTAATCCGATGGGTTGGAATATGGCGTCGCCTTCTGTGCCGAGAGCGAAATAGGTGCCACTACGACTGAAATCAATTAATCCGGACATCTCTTTTTTGTAGGCACCATCCAGAGTTTCAAGCACACGGATGTTCTTTCCGTTGTTAAAGTGAGACGTGTATAAGGTCACGCCGTCATCGCTATCGCGGTGCTCGTATGTGAATAGACCGTCTCGTGTTTTTCCTGTTGTTAAGATGAAGGACTGGAGTGGTGTGATCTTTCCGGTTTTTAACGAATACGTCTTGATCGTGGAGACCGTTTTTTGTGCAGTCGCCTCTTGCGTGATCCAGGACGCACGAGTTGACGTGACATCGATTCTCGGAGGGGATGTATCGAAGCGACTTTCGCCTGTATCAAGTGTTTTCACTTGATTCGTCGTGATATTTAGTTGACGAATCGACCATTTCACACCGGTCTTTGTCGGCTGTTCCGTTTCGACCCATAGTAAAAACGCACCTGTACCCGTCATCATCGGGATTGCATTCTTCGTCGCATGAACAATTTTGTTATGCTGTCGTTTCGTATCGTATGTATAGATGACACTCTTGTTTTCTTGTAGGTCAAAGTAGAAGATCTGGTTTTGGTAGAAATACTGTGGATCGATCGAGACACGGTGTTTGCTCAGTAATGAAGAAAGGTCGTACGTTTTCGTTTGACCTAACGTGACGCGCTCCGTTTGCTTTTCTAATTCGATTGCTTGTTGGTTCTTGGAGTCGGTCGTTGCTTTCTTCAAGGAAGTGTTTACTTGTTCAGGTGACGCGATATTTTTTTGTGCTACACGCGGTGTCGCTTGTTCTTCCATCATGGTACAACCCGCTGTCGTCCAAACGATGGTCGAGAGGAAAAAGACGGATGCGAATCGATGTAATTTCATATCGGATAGCTCCTTCGAAGATTTTCGGAAATGTAGTTCATTGCTGTACCTCATGTGAAGAAGGACTCGAACGACGGGTGTGAAGAAATACGAGATACCACCACTTTAATGTGTAGGCGAATAAGAAGATACACATCCATGCCCACGATCGCAGTGTTGTCAATCCTTCGTAAAAATGTCTGAATTCTGTCATGTCAAGACGGTACAAAGAGTTCCAAATGAATAGTGCATACAGGAAAAGCATCGCTACCACCGCTCGGATCGACGCTTTTCTCAAGGCTGGATGCTTGATCGCGACGAAGATTGCACTGATAAGCGTGATGAAAAAGAATGCGTAGGAAAGTACCCACACCCACATGTCATTGGTTGGTCCCATATGTATTTTCCTCCTCAGTTAATCATGGATGCGTCTAGACGATCTTCTAAACAAAACAGAAAGAATGACATCAATCAGTAAGCCGATCAAGAACCAACTGATCAAGGTCAGGATGTAGATCAGAAAAAGTGGGACATGGAAGGAATCTAGCCACGTTCCAAGAAAGGATCGTGATTCGAGAAGCCAGAAAACAGGGCTCGTCAGAAACAACAAGATGTTTTTATCATCGTAGCCGAAGGCATTGAACAGACAGACAGCAAGTGAGAGCAAGGGTAGCCAGAGTCGAAAAACTTTACGCATTATTATTCATCTCCTGTTTGAGTGAGGTTGGTTTTATCGGACCTGAATCAAAAAGGCGGATAGACCGTCACCATGTTCGTTCCATCCGGCAACGACCTCATAGGTATACGTACCTTGAGCAGACGGTGCGCTAAGAATGTCGTTTTTTAATGAAACCTGTTCACTTTTCGTTTTCGAATCCCAGCGTACGACTTCGAGCGAATCGGGTTTACGATCAAACGAGAGATGAATTTTGTCAGAGGGTGAGACGATGACGGGTTTACTTTTTACAGTCATATGTAGCGCATCGACATAAACCATGTCCGCACATTGAGCGCTGAACATACTGGACCAGCAATAAGAACCTTGGACAGTCGGTATCGTTTTACCGTTTACTTCGACGTTTGGCTCATAGGGTTCAATTCGAAACGGTTCAAAATAGATGAAAAAAGCGATCATAGCGATCAAACAACCGATCAAGATGTATTTCAGAATAGGAGCACCTCCTTAAAAATAAGTATCGTAAAGTGAATAAGCTGATTATACTTAGCATATTTTTCCACGAGAAACAATTGAATCCCTTCTACTGGTGGATAGAGTTTCGGAGAAGTTGATATTATTGACTCATCCTTTAAAATAAAAAAAGACAGCGGTTCATGAGCGAATTCGCTGAACCTCTGTCCTTTTGATGGTCGACTATACAAACTGATTTGATTTAACCAATCTTGTCCGCCGTATCCGGTATGGCGTTTCTTCGTTGACGCGATACACCGATTCCTAAAGCAATAGCTGCTCCAAGACAACTCGATAAGCAGCCGAAGAGTAAATACAGAGAGGGTGTGGATTCGCCGATCATGACGGATGCGATTCCGCCGATGACGGGGAAGAGCGCGACCATATAGCCGCTCTTCGCACTACCAACCCGTTCGACGAGTTTCAGGTAAAACAGCCATGCGAGAAATGATGCGATCACGGTTAAATATAGTAAAGCAGAAAGATAGGTGACGGTTGTCGGGAGCGTGAGCGGTATTCCTTGGAACCAGACGATAGCGCCATCAGTAGACTCGCGACAGTGAATCCGATCGCATTGGCGTGAACCGGGTTGATTCGTTGCTTGGCGTTACGAGCCGAACTGGCGTCACCTACTGACGTCAATAGCGTGCCGACTAGAGCAATCAAGACACCTTTCAAATCGGTCAGTCCATGGATGCTGCTTAAACTCGGAACGATCAGGATACCGACACCGGTGATACCAAAACATCCGCCAATCCAGACACGAGCGTGAAGCTTCTCTTTTAAAAAGAGTCGCAGGGCAATCGGCGTCAGAATGACTTTGAGTGAGAAAATTAACGTCACGATGGCAGCAGAGCTTAATATTGTTGCGTAATAGAGACATAAGTAACTAAGTGCAAAGTTGCAGACACCAAACACGATGATGATCTTGTCAAACGAAACGCCATCGTACAATAAAGCATCAGGAATCATTTCAATGATTTGAAAACCGGCTTTCTTATAAGCCGCAATTGCTCGTGCATTGTGCGAAAACACTTCGAGTTCAAGTTGACCCAGCTGAAGTTCTTCGAAACAAAAACGAAAGATACACGCGATTGCCTCTGTCCCGTATCCTTGACCGGTCCAGGGGAGGGCACGCAGTGAAATCCGAAAGCCAGCGATTCCTGAATCCAAATCGATATCAAGAATCGAACACTCGCCAATCATCTCACCCGACGTCAGGCAAATTGCAAAATCATGACGCGTCGCATCAGCTTGAATCGAGAGAATATGCTGTTCAATCTGTTCGAGCGAAAACGTCGCTGTCGTTCCGGTCAGGTAACGTAATGTCTCATTTTGTGTTTGTTCGAATAAGACGTGCGCGTCCGTCACTTCAATCTGGCGTAAAAAAATTCGTTCTCCAGTCAACTGCATGAATATCTTCCTTTCCTTCTCATGACGAAAGTTTAATCGTTTCATCGGTTTCGGTCGTAAAATATTGACGTTTCGTTCGGTCTTGCACGATGAAGACGATCAAGCCACCAATCAGGAGGAAGCTAACTGAAGCAACGGTATACGTCAAGCGGATCGAGGTCTCGGCATATAGACCGATCAAGGCAGTCAGTAGAATGACACCAGTCGATTGTACAACGTGGATGCTACTGAGGAACCGTCCCATCAATTCGACCGGAATGTGTGTTTGAGCAAACGTCATGAAGCCAGTGTTTGCGAATGCAAGGGCAAAACTTAGCAAGAAAAAGCCGATCGCTGCAATCAAGAATGACGTCGCCGAGGCAAAGATCAAGTAACCGACAGGCGTCATCAGTGCCCCAAACTGGATCAAGAACCGGAGCGACAAGCGATGAGTAAAGGTTGCATTGACCGCGGAACCACAGATGATGCCGATTCCGGCGATACTGACGAGGAATCCATACGTACTCTCGTCCATCTGCAAAACGATCGTCGCAAACGAGGCTTCAAGCGAATCGAGTCCGCTCATCAAGACGATCATCAGCGCATAGAAGGCGTAGACGAGCGTGATGTAGCGCCGAGTCCGTGCAAACTGAAAGGTTTCTTTCCAGTCCTTAAGAATCACTCGGAGTGAGAAGGGGACTGCTGTAGTCGCCGCCAAGCGGACGTCAGGCAAGACGGACAATAGAGTGGCAGAACACAACAGTGCTCCCGCGTTGAGGACAATCGCCGTCTCAGGAGAACCGATTAAAAATAAAAAGCCGGCAATCGATGGTCCGAGAATGAAACCGGCCGACTGAATGAAATTCTTTAATGCATTGAACCGTTGGCGATTAGTCTCTGGCACGAGCTTCGTCATGTAGACCAATGAGGATGTCTCAAAAAGCGTGTTACCGATGTTCAAGATGAAGACGAGCGCATAAAGAACATACAATGAATCGATCAATGTCAGTGAAAAGACGAGCACGGCGCGCCCGACGTCAAGCATTACGAGCAAGCGACGTTGATTGATTCGATCGACGACACTGCCGGACCAAAGACTCGTCAACAGCGTGGAGATCGGTAACAGGACATAGAGAACGGAGACGGCGAACGCCGATCCCGTTCGTTCGAGGACGATTAAATTCAAGGCGATGAAGTAGACCCAAGCTCCAATGTTCGAGACACCGACACCAAGTAACAGCAATCCAGGGTATTTCCAATTCGACATATGACACACTCCTTTTTTTATTGTATTTTAAGCCAATAAAAAAAATCCCACCTCCAAGACGTTGGTCTTGGGGACGAGACTGTGCGTGTCGTGGTGCCACCCCTGTTCGCGAAACCGTCACCGGTACCGCCTTCATCGGTACGACCGCTTTTAAACGGCAAATACCTGAGCTCGATAACGGGAGCACCCGTCACGATATCCCCGATTCGGTTCCACCGTGCTGCTCAGAGGCTTGGTTCGGTCAATGACTTTTGCTCCTTCCCACCAATCGGAGCTCTCTAGGAAAAGTCGAAATGACGTACTGTTCTCTTCAATGCGTTTGATTCATATGATTTGTCTCATCCTAGCATATGCCAAATGATACCGTAAAGAATTTTTATCATTTTTTTACAATCGTTGAAAAAAGTACATAGGTATCAAAATTTGAAAAATGGTAAAAGTGGTAAAATATGTAACATGCTATATGTTACATTGTCTTAGTTATGTGTTCACTTTCAAGAAAGGTATATGAAAGGTGGGAAAAAAGTGAAACATTTGATTTTTTTCATATCTCCACTCCTGATTCTTAGCGGAGCTGTCTTTTTTACGACGTTCCATCCGATCGAGCAAGCAATCTATTTCTTAATCTTATTTTTACTGACCTGTCTGTCAGCGATGACAGTAGTGGAGCGTCTTGTCAAACATCATGATGTGATCCGGCGACTGAACACGATCCATCCACTTATCGGGATCGTACTGGGTACCCTCATGCTTGCCGTATTCATTGGTAGTATCTTGTGGCTAGCACCTTCACTAACGCACACAAGTCCCATCGGTCTTCTCGTCTCGTTCCTCTTCATGTATGGCGGAATCTTAGTCCTCGGCTTCATCGTCAGTTGTTTCTTCGAAGGCATCACGCGACAAACG
>NZ_DGYQ01000027.1:5815-14102 GCF_002396765.1 Exiguobacterium sp. UBA5002 | reverse complement strand
ACAAACGAAGGATCAATTGATTCGCCCGGTCTTTTTGTTCATCGGAACCGGTCATCTCATCTTGACTGTCCTCGGAATCTTGCAGCTGTACCGTCAAACTGGATGATAGCAAAACCCCACTGACGCAATAAGACGACAGTGGGGATATTGTGATTACTGAACGTTTAATATGAATCCAAATTGTCCGTCTCCTTGTTTCCAGCGGGAGTTTAATTCATAAGCATAGATACCAGGCTTTGTTGGAGCATTGAACTGGTCATTGTTCAAAGTGACGCGAGACTCTTGTTTTTGATCATCCCATTGTATCAGTTTCACGCTTTTAGGATCACCGGATAACTCGACACGGACGGGTGCTCCAGCAGAGACGGTAACTGGCGTTTTCCCTTTTGCTAGGTCAAGACCGTCACGGTACGTCTTATCGACACATTGACTGCGGAGTAAGCTATCCCAGCAATAAGATCCTTGGACAGTCGGAACATCCTTTCCTTTTGCCTCGACTTCGGGATTCGGTGGCGCACCACGGAACGGTTCGAAAACGATGATGCAAACGACTAGAATAAGAAGAACGGCTAACACTAAGGTACGTTTCATGAGACACCTCCATTTGTTTTTATTTATTTTATCAAAATAAAACAAAGCAAGCGGAGGTGTCTTTCAAAAGAAAGGCTATTCCTTTCTTAAATTTCGAGAATCCGTTGTTGACGGATGGGTGCTTGATCCAGCGGTAATGTTGCGACGTACAACTGAATGTTTGTTAGTGGAACCTCCGGGAGAAAATCAAGGACATCATCATGTTGAAGCGCACGTGTGGTCGCAGCGGCCGTCGTACCGCGCTCATGCCAGTGGAATCGTCCGCTCTGGAACCGTTGCGTCCTTACAAGAAGCAATGAGGCAGGAAATTCAAATCCGTATTCGGACTGTTCCGCGATTAGAGCCATCGCATCTGCCAGCATACGCTCGGCTTTTGTCGCAAGTTGATGATTGTACACGGCTTGATTTATCGACGGAAGAGGATATTCCAGAGTTACTCGTCATGCTTGCGAAACAAGACGTCAAAGTCTACGAGGTGCAGATTGAACGCCAATCGTTAGAAGAGATTTTCTTAGCGGTCTGACCGATCAGCCTCTGATTCCGTCTCCGGAAGCTCTTCGAGTAAGAGACGACCTCCGTCATTCCATTGACCGTACATCTGATTCAGTTTCGTTTTTTCAATCAACGTTTGCAGACGTTTTTCATAGAGAGCGGGATCCTTACGTACACTTTGAATCGTATCAATCCGGATGCGTCGATAGAGCTCCGGGAAGTCATTAAACTGTTCATGAACGACCGGGTCTTCTTGTAGACGCGTCTTTATTACGTCATCAATAACGAACGCATCAGGTCGCATATCCGGGAGAACTTGTCGTCCGGACGGTTGCATCAAACCGAGCCGTTCTAAGCGACGGACNNGTTCTTTCGACGCGGGGTGAACCGTTGCGCCAGTTCACCGTCCGCTGTCTTCTTCACAATTCCATCAATCCAGCCGAAACAAAGTGCCTCCTCGACGGCATCAAGATAGAGTAAACCTTCTCCTGACTGTTTTCGACTGAGCATCACCCAACAAAAGGATACGTGATCCGCGTGTTTCGTCAACCATTGTCGAAAGTCCTCGCGATTAGTGAACCGTAAGACGTCCGTGATCTCCATGCTCGTTCCTCCTGTTCATATCGAAATCCCCCTTCGTGTTACACGAGGAGGGATTTCACCTTTTTATCGTAACGGGTCATGATGAAAGACACGATTCCGACCACTCTTTTTCGCTTGATAGAGGGCAGCGTCTGCCTGCTGGATTGTCTGTAGAAAATTGTAGATCTCAGACGGTTGATGGGTTTGGCGAGACACACCAATCGATAACGTCACTTGTAGCGGTTCCGTCGCTGATAACTCATACGTTCGCGTGGCACTGGCTTCACAAATTTGTTCCGCGATTCGACGCGTCTCAGGCAATGAATATTCTGGTAACAGCATCATGAATTCTTCACCGCCGAATCGCCCGAGCACACAAGAAGGGGGACAATAGGACGTAAGCAAGGCACTGATTTGTCGTAAGATATGATCCCCTCGATCATGACCGTATGTATCGTTGACCTGTTTGAAATGATCGACATCGATGATCATGATTGAAAAGTTCATCTGTTGTGATTTATATCGTTGGACCGTCTCTTCTAAATGGCGCCGATTATCAAGTCCCGTCAACATATCCGTCAAAGCGAGACGCCGATGCATCCGGACTTGATGGAAGTGCCAGCGGACTTGATGCAAAATACTGTGTAGCAGGAGACCGGCACAGCCGTTTCCGACGAGAAATACCGTCATCGCCGTCACGTCATTCGGACGAACATGTTGAACGAATGGTAAACAAAGAATGAGTGCGATTGAAAAAATGATCGGAAACGAGATAAAGCGATCCGGTGCTTCATTTTGTAAGTATAAGACAACGATGCTGACGATTAGATACGTACCGACAAGCCAAAATGCATGATTGGAATGAAAAACAAACGTTTGAAGGGAAGCGAAGACGAGCGTCGTAATGAAGCCGCTACTGATGCCTCCATAGATGAAGGCGATGACGATTAAAGTAATCGACAAATCGAAACGAAATCCCTCATAGGTGATGGCATTGTGAATGACCCAGTAGCCGGCACCGGTTGCAAGAATGAGCACTAACAGATTTTTTTTCAGCCAACTGTCGAGCGTATTTCGGAATTGAAACCGCTTAAAAAAGAATAGAGAGATGAGCACGAAGAAAAAGGTTAAAGCGACGTTGAGGATGAGATGATTCAATGTATTCCACATATTCGTGTTCCTCTCGAATGGTTTCTGAAAGATAATTACAATAAAATGATTTACTTAGTAAATATTTATTCTATACAACCAAAGATACCCTAAAGGTGTATTAAAGTATCGTAATTACCTTATCTTTAAAAAAGATAACAGGTTCTCTTCTAAATCAATAATACTCTGAGATTTTCTCGCGTGAAGACTCGATTAGATAATCAAGTGAGACGAAATTATGAATGAATGCAAACGAGCCAATTTCCTTGATGGATACCCCTAATCTCTCTGCATCTTGATTGCGGACATCTTCATTCGAGTGCAGAATTTCAAAGCCTGCTGCTTGCATTCTCTCCCCGTCGAATTCGAGGGTGACGATATCTCCATCTTGCCACCCACTCTTCAATTGATGAAAGTGCATTTGGTACGCTTCGCTTGGAGGATCGACTTCAAACGCGATCAAGCCTTTTGGTGCGTCGACTTGGAATGCCGGCGATAATCCTCCGCGTGTCACGATGGATTTCATATGATGCCGATGTGTCATATGACGTAATAGCATGGTCAGACCACTCCTTTTCATCTATTATTACGCGACGGCGTCAGAATATCGAGAAAAATTTTAAAAAGAAATTGATTCAAAAAATGAAATTGAAAGATAATAGAAATCGGATAACACATTTCCTTGATTCCTGAAAAAGGAAATTTTGAATATCTCCTTTTTGTATAATGAGTGTAATCATATTGATCACGAACAATTTTTAAAGGAGGGAACGATTGGATGAGAATCGTGAAGATAGACCGATTGATAGTAGCATTAAGCATCTTTAGTGGACTTCTTGTATCCTTGGGTCGCTCGACGCAAGTATATCCACAACAAATTAGCGGCAATGGGAATCTAGGGTTCCTACCACTCATGCTACTCCTGTTACTTTTTCCAATCGGGATCATTCTGGTGTTGAAATGGATAAGAGAAGCGCAGTTACGTTTTTTATCCTTGATTGGTTTATCAATCAGCACGATGATCTATCTTGTGTGTGGCATCATTTATCAAATCGAACAGTTCAGCCAGTATCAAGTGTTGGTCAAACAACAAGTCATTGCAGATCGTGGAACGATCGATGACGGTTATTTAACGAGTATTACGTCGATGCCTTCGCCCTATATGAACAGTCAATACTTTAACGGCAACACCTTCTTGATTTACTGGGCAAGCATCTTATTAATGGCGAGCTTGATCGCATGGTGGACTCGAGAGGAATGGCAAATATCTGAGTCAGATTATAAAATCGCGCGACATGATGTTACCAATGAATAACAAAAAGAGTCCTTCTCTCTCCTGTACCGTGCAGAAGAGAGAAGGACTTGCAAAGTTTTAGCGACTAGAAGCATTTAAAAATGATCGCTCTGCATTTTATGCAGCAATTGATCAAACGTTTCGTGGTCCTTTGACGTAAAAGCACGGAAATAACGATCATCGATTTCCTCGATTTCAGAAGCGGACGTTTGGATCAACTTCGTTCCCTGTTCTGTCAACAAAACCCGCTTTTCTCGATTGATCCGTTTCCGGATGACGAGATGTTCAGCAAGTAATTTCTTGACCGTTTGTGAAATGGCGCCACTTGAGAGTTCAAGCGTTCGTTCAAGTGATTTTTGCGTCGCACTTTCTTGGTGATACAAGGTCATCAATAAATCGAATTGGGACTTCGAGAGTCCTTTTGGTCTCAACACATCGTTGACTTCTTTCGAATAACGGCCATGGAGTCGCTGAATGGCGTTCCAGTGCTGCATCGAGGATTCGAATGTGAAGGTCATATTTTTTCCTCCTCTTTCGTCACGCAGGGTTGAGCTTATCGAAGAAACGGACCAATTCTTCTTGTTGTCGAGCCGTCAAAGCGGCGAATTGTTCTTGATGAAACGTTCGTAGGCGGGCACCACTTCTTGTAGGATGGCTGTTCCTTTTTCCGTCAGCAGAAGATAGTTCGTCTTCCATTTCCGTTGACGCGTGATCAGTTGCCGGTCGAACAGTCGTTTGATTCCGTGTGAAATCGTGCCCTCGGTCACTTGGATCCGTTCGGCGATTTCCTTCTGACTCGTGCATGAGGTCGTGTGTAAGCAACGTAATACTTCCAGATTCGTATGGGAAAGATCCCAGTGTTTTAAGAAATCGTTGGCACGCTTGATTTGTTGATTATGATAGGCCGCAATTTTATGCCGGCATGCCATTGGATATGTCTCTGTAGTTGTTGTCCTGGAGAACTTCTTAAATATAGAATGTACTGCTGTTGAACTAGTTTCACCATACCATATTAAAAATATCTCATGCTACTAGTTTGAGCGAAAAACCATCACTTTCCATTATTTCGATATACCTATAAAAAATCCTGATCGAATCAAATCCGATCAGGAAGTATACCGCTTGATAACGTGAGATACGAATCCTTCAATTGGAATCCATATTTCGTAAAGCACATCTCAGAGACGCGTCCTTGTAAGGTGATCGTCGCATAGTCGCCACGAATGACAAAAGACTTGAATTTTTTCACAATGTCTTGAATCAAAGCCTCGAGCAACAAACCACGTTCGCCAAGACCTTCTTCTCTGACATTGATTTCAATTAAAGAAAACGTACCATATTCTGTATTTTCCGTCTGTTTCGTACCTTCATAAAGAACGGTCAAATAGGATCGTTTCGAGACAAGCGATCGACTATTCGGTGGTTCAAGAATCGTAACGTAATAACTTAGTGAAGGGAGACGTAAGTTTCGAGTGACCTCAACAATCTGGCGTTGATTATTATATGCAAGCCCAACGATTTGTTCTTGTGGATGATTCGGCACTGTCAATCCTTCTTGCTTACAAACGGTTTGCCACTCGGCTTCTGGAATCCAGACAGCCTCTTCGGTTTTCGCTAAAGCTTTAAAGAACTTCACGTTAAACGGATGACCTCCTATATAAAATGACTAATCCCATCATGCCTGACGGGTAGATGAAAAACGATTTACAATCTGACGACAAATTTGTCTTCTTTTGCTATAAGTATACCTTGAAATTTCATTTTGAAACAGACTACATCTCGATGAATCTACTGTCTATACTGAATGTATCAAGTCAGGAGGCGAGTATATGAAAACAGTCGAAGGTCCATTTTTCCATGGCACGAAAGCGACACTTCAAATCGGTGACGAATTAAAGCCGGGACATGCATCGAATTTTCGAGAACATCCGCTTCAACATATCTATTTCACAGCAACGCTCGATGCAGCGAAGTGGGGCGCGGAGCTCGCACAATCTGACGCTCCAGAGCACATCTACCTCGTCGAGCCGCTCGGAGCGTATGAAGATGATCCGAATTTGACGAACAAACGATTTCCAGGCAATCCGACCAGGTCGTATCGTTCGACTGAACCTGTGAAGATCATCGCTGAACTCGGAACGTGGGAACGGCATGCGGACGAAGAGATTGAGACGATGAAAGCATCGCTTCAGCGGTTACGAGCAGAAGGGAAGGACACGATTATCGATTAACAAATCAATCTTACTCATTCCGTTTTTTGAAACTCGCTATTTCAACATCAACAGCTGATGATGAACTCTTTATTTAATCAACTAATATCATCATACAAGAGAAGGACATAATGGTACAATATGTAAAAAGGGGGTTATTCGATTGTCTCGCTACAAACAAGAAAAGAAACAAACACTCGATCATCTACGCGATGGTGTTGATCAAGGTCTTGGTAGTGCCGTACCTCGTGGACAAAACGACGGAATGCGCGGACTTGAGATGCTTGCAGTCGTCGTAATCCTTGGTGGAGGATATTTGCTATACCAATGGTTTTTCTAAAGTAAGAAGCATCATCCTTTCGAGGACGATGCTTCTTTTTGTTTGATTTCATTGACGATATCATCAAGCGTGACATGAGCCAGCACTTTCTCAAGGGCGGATTGTGCAAGCTCGAAGATTGGCGTGACCGTCGATTGGATGTTTCGTCCGACCGGGCAGTCTGGATTCGGTGCTGCATGGACGCCGAACAATTCCTTGTCCGGTACGACAGCGACAGCGTGATAAACGTCAAGCAGCGTGATGCTAGACAATGGACGGGCGAGCCGCGCACCGGCAACACCCGGACGAACTTCAATCAAATCGGCTTTTTTGAGCATGCTCATGATTTTACGGATGACAACCGGATTCGTATTGACGCTGTAGGCAATCAAGTCGGATGTCATTTTCTCGTCGGTTGCAATCAACGAGAGAATGTGGATGCCGACGGAAAAACGTGTACTGATGGCCAACCGATGACCCCTCCTTCTTAAAAACAGTGTTCTCTTATTATACGTCGTATTGTTCATTTGGCAAGAAACGGGGAATAGAGACAATAATGTTGACAAACACTTCAATTGTAACTATATTGGTTACATGTAATCGAAGTAGTTACATATCAAAAGGAGGAATCATCATGAACATTGGAGTGATCGGTGCAACAGGAAAAGCAGGGCAATTGATTCTACAAGAAGCAATCGAGCGCGGGCATGACGTCACAGCAATCGTCCGCAATGCGGCAAAAGTGACGGCTAACGTCACGATTCTCAAGCGCGATGTCCTCGCTCTGACGAAAGACGACTTGAACGAGTTTGACGCAATCGTCAATGCGTTTAACGCAGCACCCGGTGAGGAGACGAAACATATCGAAGTCGGGCGTCACTTGATCAATCTGTTAGCAGGCAGTAAGACGCGCCTATTCGTCGTCGGTGGAGCTGGTAGTCTATTCGTTGACGAGAGTCATTCGACACGCGTCATGGAAACACCGGATTTCCCGGAAGCGTATTATCCGACAGCCTCGAATATGGGGAAAAATCTGATCGAACTACAAGGACAGCAAGACGTGACGTGGACGTATCTCAGCCCCGCTGGATTCTTTGATCCGAGCGGTCAACGAACAGGAACGTATTTGGTCGGCGGCGAGCAGATGATTCTAAATGCAAAAGGGGAAAGCTATATCAGTTACGCGGATTACGCTATTGCTGTAGTGGATGAGCTTGAAAAGGGACAACATCTCAACGAACGATTTTCCGTCGTTGGTGAACAAGGATGACGGTGTCAGACCGACGTATCTAGTCGGTCTTTTTTGATGGGCGGAGTGAGAGATACAGCGGAGGACGGATGGCGAATCAGCGCAGTTTGCTTAAAATGAGAAGAGAAACGACAAAAGGAGAATACATCATGATGCGACGATGTTTTAGTATCATCAGTCTGTTAGCGATCTTGATCGACTGTACGACGTCGACGCAACCGTCTCGATTCGAACGTTCGGAACCAGTCGCGACGATTGAGGATCATTACACGGGACAAATCAATTGGCCGAGTGACGCCGATCCGTTGCTTGAGCTTCATGCCAAACCGTGATCTACATATTGTCGATCAAAGGGGCTGACTCAAAAAAAGAATGACTCGTCTTTTCACGCCCTTTCCTCA
>NZ_DGYQ01000027.1:0-5583 GCF_002396765.1 Exiguobacterium sp. UBA5002 | reverse complement strand
CTTTTGAGTCAGCCCCTTTTTGGTGACGTTAAATGACAGTCATTGCGCTCAAGAAGACGAAGAAGAACGTGATGCCGCTCGTCAAAATCAAAAAGGGAAGGACGATCAGTAATTCGAGATGCGGACGAAGACCGTAGTAAAGCAAAAAGAACAGAGTCAAACAGGCGGTCGTGATCGTCAACGCAAGAGAAGTCATCAAAAGATGAAGGGGTTCGACGAACGGAACGAGAGACGATCCTGTGATCGTATCGAAAGCTAAACCAAAGGACAGAAAAATGAGTAAATACAGAAGCGATTTTTGACGAAACATGTGGCATGTCTCCTTTTACTAAACGATACATTTAGTATAAAGCGTAGGTCTTCTTGTTTTACCTAACAAAAATGTAAGAAAGTGGCTGATTTCAAACAGCTGAATCTTTCTTGTATAACAATGTCAAACGCGTCATCAAAAAGTAGAGGAAAGCGGCGCTACTCGCGATTGCCTGAAAATAGATCGGTTGAAACAGACCTTTGAATACAAGTAACAGTACGCCACCGAGTAATAAGGCGATGCCTTGATTCAGGAGGAGGTGTGTTATCCAAGGTAGTGGACGTGAGCGAAATCGGAAGTAACGAATCGCGTCAGTCAGGATGCCACCAATCGTGATGACGATCGCAAACGACAGCAAGGTTTCGAAGACACCTGAATAATACCCAGAGTCTGTATCGGGCATAAGTCGTGGTGACAACGGAAGGTATTGGTAGAACATCAAAAAAATCCAATTACTCATCAGTAGTCGAAATGACAGACGGATCATGGTACTCCTCCTTTCCAGTCTTCATGAGGATGAATAGACGGGTGATCATTACATATAAAAAGGCAGCGACTACGTTTCCGATGAAAAATAGCGCGGGAAGTGCACTGAACAAGATGAACGCACCGGCAAACACGAAGACCGTACCTTGATGACCGGCAAACACGAAGACCGTACCTTGATGAAAGAGGAGATGCGTCATCCACGGTAGCGAACGTTTCGTGAAGCGGACAGCTAACAGAGCGTCAGCAATCACGGTACCGCTGAAGAATAATAGCATGACAGCATCCAACTGTTCATTGACGAGCTGCACCGCGTAAGACAAAAACGGAACCATCATCGTCATCGAGCCAAACAATTGGAGAAACAGAAAAAAGCTGAAGACGGTCCGACCGAGCCACCCGAACAGATAGGGGAGGAATGATAAATACTTTCGCGCCGACTCGGAGACGATGAAATAGATCAACGCTACACCTGAACAGAATAAGATGTGAACAAGCGGAAACGAATTTGGTAGCATGAGCAGATAGAGGACAATTCTTGCGAAATGGCGGGACCAGCAAACAATAGACCAATCATAAAGAAGTCAGTGAAGGAAGTGTCGTATATTGCTGGATCACCCATCTCAAACCCAGCAATGAGTGCATACAAGAAAGCGAACAATATCGCGGAAATGAAACTGTTCTTTACGATAGATAACATGAGATAAGCCCTTTCCGACTGACGTTCAAAATAGTTTATACCAATACAAGGTCAGTTCAATATGTGGATTGGCGAATTGTTTTAAACTATCGACACCGCCGAGCACGAAACCTTCTCGTTCGTAAAAACGGCAAGCAATCAAGTTATCGTCCTGTGCTTCGAGTGACAGACCACTCAACTCACGTTGCTGTGCCCATTTTGACGCAGCGACAAGCAATTGGTGTCCGACGCCTAGTTTACGAAACGCTTGTTTGACCGCAATGTTTTCGATGTAGGCGAAACGGTTCCAGTCACGAACAAGACGAATCTGTCCGACACAAGAAGTGCCGGAAAAGGCGAGGAGGACGATTCGATTCTCGTTTTCGATATACGTCGCCCAATCGAGTCGATCGTCAGGGAAACGGGTTTCAGTAGCGGTTTCATAGAGTTCTTCCGTATAAGACCATGCGGTACCAGAAAACTGCGGAACGATGCGTCCGATGATCGGGAATGAATCGTTGGCATGATTGACGAATGGAATGCTCTCGAACGATAGCGGTTGAATCGTCAGCTTTTCAGTCTCTTTCATTGTCATCCTCCTTCTTTCTATAGAGATGTACTTCACTCTATTCATCATCTCCTACATACTGAGCATTGTCACGAGGAGAGATGCGAAAACAGGTCAATTTTCGAATGAACCAGGTTTTAATTTTTCTAAAAAAGGAATTGCTTAAACAGGAACGAATACATAGTCAGAAGACGTTGAAACAGTACAGAAAGACAGCAGTAGAGGACGTGACAACATGAATATGGAAACGGTCAATCAGTATCTCGATGCCTATGGATACGGCGTTATTTTCATTTTTTTATTTTTTGGCATCGTCGGGATTCCAGCACCGGAAGAATCCTTACTCGTCCTGATCGGCATCTTAAGGGGTCAAAA
Organism: Exiguobacterium sp. UBA5002; assembly: GCF_002396765.1. Lineage (NCBI taxonomy): Bacteria > Bacillati > Bacillota > Bacilli > Caryophanales > Exiguobacterium > Exiguobacterium sp. UBA5002. The sequence goes on along the minus strand of NZ_DGYQ01000027.1, from coordinate 3,165 downwards.
CGAAGAACGTTTAATCTATTCGATCTTGACCGCGTATGCTGGGACGTTCGTCGGTATGCTGACGGCATATGGAGCAGGTCGCTTCTTCGGACCGACTGTCCTACGATACGGTCGATTCATCGGATTGACGAAGGAACGTTGGGAGCGGGTGTCAAACGGCTACATGGAACGAATCAATCGAACGATCATCGGCGGTCTTTATGTTCCGGGGGTGCGACAGATCAATCCATATTTTGCAGGCATGAAGCGGATTTCTTTCGGTCGGTACTTTTTTGTGTCAGCAATCGGTTCCGCGCTGTGGGTCGTACCCTTTGTCTTACTCGGTCATTTTGCAGGAAAGACATTTCATATCAAGCCGGAAGTCGTACCGTATTTCGGACTTGCCTTACTCGTATTGTTCCTGCTCGGAGTGCTCGTGAAATGGCTCAAGCGGAAGCGACTTGAGAAACGCGTCGTTTCAGGGAAAAACGAAGCGGGAAAAGAAGACTAAACGTTACTTCTTTTTTTGAAGGAACGTCGGAACAGTTTGAAGGAGTGGACGAACGATGCAAAAAATAGTGATCTTTCCTTTTTTAAGGATGCGATCCGGTCATCATCTGGTTGCCGAAGCGATCGCCGAACGACTGCAAGGTCCAGGGGTTGAAGTCAAGGAAGTAGAATTGCTCAGTACGATCAGCCCGTTTGCGGAATGGGTGACATCGAAGTTTTACCTGAACTGGATCCGACACTTCTCAAACGGCTATAGCCGTTTTTATCACCAGCATATTGCCGGACGTTCGAGCAATGCGCGGTCGACAGGATGGACGTCGCATTATTTCCAACAACAGATGTTACGAATCATCCGGACGGAACAACCGGACGTCATCATCTGTACACATGCGTTTCCTTCCTATCTCTTGAATCAATTAAAAGAACGAAACCTTTGTGACGTACCGGTCATCAATGCCTATACCGATTTATTCGTCAGCCGCGTCTGGGGAAAGACGCATATCGAGTATCATCTGTTGCCGAATCGTGAGGCAAGGCAAGAATTGCACGAGCATCATGCTGTACCCATTGAGCGCTTGTTCGTGACGGGTATCCCCGTCCATCCAGCAATCGCTGGCGGTTCCATTTTTCGCTCGACGCAGTCACGCAAACAAATTCTTGTCGCAGGCGGAAACGGTGGACTAGGTCAACTCGAGACCTTACTGACGCAGATCGAACAGTGTCCAGAAGTAGATTTCCATGTCTTATGTGGGAAGAACCAAACATTGTATAAACGACTAGCTTCGCGACGTCATCCACATATCCATCCGCTCACCTATATCGATTCAAGGGATGAGATGAATCAGCTGTATGAACGAATGGATGCGATCGTCACGAAACCAGGTGGCGTGACAGTCAGCGAAGCATTTGAAAAACGTGTACCGCTGTTCATTCAGCACGTCCTACCGGGACAAGAAGAGATCAATCGTGCGTATTTGATGGAGAAAGAGCTCGCGTTTTCCTTTGATCAAACGGATACACTCACGGACGTCATCCGTCGGACGCTTGAGAACCCAGACGTCATGCATGCTTGGCAACAAGCAGTCACGCAGTATCAAAATGATCGCGTCACGGCCGATCAGCGGTTCTTCGCGGAACGGATTGCGGGTTGCCTGCAAGACCGTCGCCGAAAAGTAAATGAATAAAAGGGAGTTAGTTTCTATGCGTTCACGTCTTATCACAGCAGGAATTCTCGCGACACTCGCCTATACGGTCGTCCCGTACGTGGCGTCACGCGTCTTTGGATGGCGCGTGACAAAATCACTGAACTCACGATACGTCGCTTTGACGTTCGATGATGGTCCAGATCCCGTCTATACGGCAGAACTGCTTGATCTCTTAAAACAAGAAGGCATTCAGGCGACGTTTTTTGTCGTTGGTCATAAAGCAGAAGCACATCCGGACCTCATTCGCCGGATACACGACGAAGGGCATCAACTCGGTATCCACAATTACGTCCATCGACCGAACTGGTCGATGCGACCGTCGACGGTCCGGGCAGGAATCGAGCGGACGGCTATGATCATTGAACGGATCACCGGTGAACGTCCGACGGTCTATCGTCCACCGTGGGGTGCACTCAATGCCGGAGATGTCCTCTGGCCAACCGCTTACAAGATGATTCTCTGGTCGAAGATGGCGGAAGACTGGAAGGTAGAAGGCGGGACGACAAAAATCAAGAGGCTACTATCAAATGTGTCAGACGGAGATATCATCTTGCTCCACGATAACGGGGATACGTTCGGCGCGGACCCACAAGCACCCGTGCAGACGATTGAAGCGCTTCGTGAACTCTTGCCGAACTGGAAAGCACGCGGCTTACAGTTTCGTCGCATTGATCAAACGTAAAAAAAGAGGAGCTATCCGGTGCCGGATAGCTCCTCTTTTACATGGATTATGCTTCGCGTGACAAGTCCTCATCTTCTTGACTATGATGGAGAATCAAGCGCCGCACGACGAACGAGCGTAAGAATAGGATGAAGGTGATGACCGGAAGTAGTAACCACCAAGATTGCGTCAAAAATAAGTCGTCGAACGTCGTGATCATGACGAAATGCCGACCAATGTAAAGCCACATGAAAAAGGAACTGACGAATAGAATTGCTTCCGATGTCGTCATGAACTCAAACTCAGTTTTCATTGAACTACTCCTTATGGGTGGATTTGGTTTTTTTTACACTATCCACCATATCACAAGACCGATACCAATGCCCCAACAAATTAATACGAAAGCTAGACCATAACGTCGGAGCAATGGAAAGGAACGAGTTCCTTGTTGTTCAAGTCGTCGTTGTGCTTGTGTCAAGATCTCTTTAGGAATCGAACGGATGATGAAGTAGATACCGAGTGGAACGAGTAAGAGATCGTCGAGAAGGCCGATGACGGGCAAAAAATCTGGTATCAAGTCGATCGGACTGACAGTATAGGCGATCAAGGCGATGATTCCCCATTTGATATGACGAGGTAAACAAGGATGTTCGATTGCATAAGAGAGGACTGATAACCGTTGCTTCATCCGTCTAGCGATCTGTTTCATTCGCTCTAACATAAGCGAGTACTCCTTTCTTATGAGCGAACCGGTTCCCGTTCGTTTGTCGTGACGGCTGCCCGTTTCGTTCCCGTTGTACCAAGGCCAAA
>NZ_DGYQ01000007.1:0-38445 GCF_002396765.1 Exiguobacterium sp. UBA5002 | reverse complement strand
AATGAAGCAGGAAAACTGGCTTGTGTCTCGCCTGAGGAAAGGGCGTGAAAAGACGCGTCATTCTTTTTTTTGAGTCAGCCCCCATTAAATCGTTTGAAATAAACTATTTGTCGCAAGGGCAGCCGCACTGAGTGCTCCTTGTTTTTCACCCCACGGGACCATCTTGACATCGGTTTCACGTGAAGCAGCGGTCAACGCCGTGTGCTCGACCCGTTCCTTGATTTGATCAACGATCGTCGGTGCGAGCTCAAACATCGGTCCCCCAAGTAAAATCCGGCGTGGATTCAGGAGATGAATCGTATTCAAGACACCGATTCCGATATATTCCCCCGCCCGTTCATATGTACGAACTGCTTGTTCATCGCGTTCGTTTAACCGTTTGCGCAAATCAGCAATCGTCATGACTTGCGGATCCATGACAGCATAATCCCGTAACAATGCTTTTTCGCCTGCTAATGCTTCTAGGCATCCTCTGTTCCCACACGAACAAATCGGTCCATCGAGATCAAGACGCATATGTCCGACCTCTCCCGTAATATGATGTTGTCCGTCGACAAGCTGTCCATCGAGCACATAAGCACCCCCGATGCCTTCCCCGGCATAGAGATAAAAGAATTGTTCGACCCCAACACCTTCACCGAATAATAGCTCAAACGAAGCGAGTGCTCGAACATCGTTTTCGATGAAGACAGAATAGTCAAAGCGTGCTTCAAGTTGTACCTTCAACTCAACGTCATGCAGGTGGAAACGTGGTGCAAACAAGATGACACCTGTCTCCGGATTGACCATCCCGTGGACGGAGATCCCGATACCGTGAATCGTTCCCCGTCCTTGTGTCTGTGCAATCAAGGTCTCGCATAATCGACCAATCGCTTCAATCAATTCTTCATTCGTCTCAAAACGTCCCACGGCTTCGGACTCATGAATCGTATTACCACTTAAATCCGCGACGACTCCGATGAATTGGTGACTCGTCGCATCGATGCCGATGACGTATTGCTCTGTTGCGACGAGTTCGAGCATGATCGGTTTTCGTCCCCCATTTGATATCCCAAGCTCTCGCTCCGTCACGAGTTGTTCTGCAATCAATTCACTGACGATGTTCGATACCGTCGGCTTCGTTAAGTTCGTCCGTTGTGCTAACTCAACCCGCGAAATCGGTTGATGCATCCGAATCAGTCGCAAGACGAGTGCCCGATTATAGGAACGCATCCATTTAGAATTACGCGGTGTTTCTTTCGCCATGTCCCCATCAACCCCTTTGGTCTGTCTCTTTACTATCTTCGCATATTTTGTAAGGGATTTCACGGTCTCACTTAAAAACCGTTCATCTGCTGAACGGTTTTTGTGCACTTTCATGCTTCGTCATATGGTTGTTCTAAAATCAGGACGCGTGAACCGTCCGGATTCTCGGTCAGTTCGATCTCAACGATTGCCTGACCGACGAGCAAAACGATTGGTAGAGAGGGATCATTCTCGCGAAAGAAACCGATTTTTCCATGGTGTGCGTCCATATAGTCCGCATATAAAAACGTTCCATTGACGTGCAACTCATCCTTCATTCGATTGAACGACAAGCGCGGGACACCATACCAGGCTTCCCCGTTCAAATAAAGCAAGGGACGCTCGCCGACCGATTCATTCGTCGCCCGCCGGACCTCGATTGCTCCCGTCGTATCGTAATACAATCGATCTTGACCACGTGTCGCGATAACGATCGGATGGTTCTGATACAAGACGACTTCTAAAATTTCATCCGCTTGTTCGACGAAATAACCAGTCTCATCCGACTGGGCAAAACTAATCGTATACAACTGCATCCAGGAAACGATATCCGTCACTTGAACCGGTTTATGAAAAAGCGCAGAAACAAGTAGTGTTTCTTCCGGGGTGACAAACAGATTGACGGAGATATCCGCTAAGCGGATCGTCCGGATTTGTGTCGAAGGATACGTATGGTCATAACTCGGTACAAGCATCGCTTCATAGTGATCATCCTTTTCGACCAATTCAATCGATGGCATGCGTCGATCAAAATCCGCAATTTGAATTCGTTTCATCCGACATCTCCTCTCACTTTCACTAACAGTCTCACGCAAGTCATTACCCAATATCTGGTTTTCGTGCACTCCCCTGAATTCAAAAAATCGGAACGCATGCGTTCCGATCATTGTACGTACAGATCATATAGTAGATATAGAATGCCTCCCACGATAACCAAAAATGAAAAGATGCCCGCTTTTCCAAAAAAGACGCGATCGATGGTTTCATCCCGTTCGAATTTTGGCTTTGTCATATAGTACCGCTCCCTTTAACAAGCTCGTGGTACTTTTTTATTTCAACGTCCTCCATTTTATCCCTTGTTACGATCTGTCATTTCAATCCATTTGCAAAATAGATCAATGTTTCGGTTTCGTCTTCCGTCAACGATCGTCCTGTCTCTTCTGCATATAAGATCCGCATATCCTTCAGTCGTCCTCCGGTCGCTTCCGTTACACGAATGGCTCGACGCAACATGTTGACCTCTTCTTCAAATTCAGACTTCGGCATCGCTTCTCCATGCGACCAGACATAATAATCGACTTCTAAACGATCGATTGCCGCTAATAAGCGCTTCGTCCGTTCGACCGTATAATTCCACTTCGATGAAAAGATATCCGCATACATCGCGTCTCCTAAGAACACGACGCGTTCTTCCGGAATGTAGACGAGTAGGCTACCAGGAGAATGATCATTTTCGACTTCAATCAGTTGGCACTGCACGCCACCTAAGTCAATTTCCAATTGTCCAGTAAAGCCAATCGTCGGTAAGACGACTTCAATATCGCGTGTCGTACCAAACTCGAGCTTGATCGCATCCGCACAAAACGGAATCTCGATCCCTTGATCCATTCGTTCTTGTAACGCTGCATCCGTCCAAGCGTATGGTTGCATCTCTTTCATGCGGGTGATTGTTTGCTGTGTTGCCATCGATGGCAGACGGAGATGTTTCATTCCAAAAATATGATCCCAGTGCCAGTGGGTCAATGCCAATAAGTCAGGTGATCCAAGATTGTGTTTCTTCATTTCTTCTAAGAATAGTGCTGCATGGGCTGACGAGTTTCCCGCATCAATCATTAATTGATGCTTCTCCCCACGCACGACAGCAAGAATCGGTCGATCCGTCTCGCTGACCGGTGTCTGATACCAAATCCGTGAAGTCAATTGTTTGAAGTGTTGCATATCCTACCTCCTTATCATCTGCTCTTAGTATACGTCATGACAAAACCGGGTTCATCTAGAAGACGAACCCGGTCTGGTTAGTTATTATTTTTTAGCGTTTGGTCGAAACGGCCACCAGACTCCTTTACCGAACGATACCGTGATCGCTGGAATCAAGAGCGGTAAGACGATCAAACCATACAAGAGTAGACCTGTGATGACGATCGTCGCGATTTGAACAAGACTCAAGACACCAGACGGCATCATCGCTCCGAAAGTTCCCGCGAGGATGATCGCTGCCGTGATGATGACAGACCCCATTTTTTTCATCGACAGGAACATCGCTTCCTTCGTATCGAGTCCGTTGATCGTCTCTTCCCGGAAACGGTCGAGTAGGAAGATCGAGTAGTCGATACCAAGGGCAATCAACATGACGAATCCGAAGAACGGAACGGCCCAACTGATACCGTCATATCCGAGTCCGTTGACGAAAATCAGCTCTGCGATCGACATCGACGTATAATACGTCAGCAATAACGAACCGATCATGAACAACGGCATGATCAACGAACGGAACATGATTGCCAGAATCACGAAGAGACTGATCAGCATGACGGTCACCGTTCGTTTGAAATCGGCTTTCGACGTATCGTTTAAATCACTGTTGACGCTTGAGATACCACCGTATGCAACACTGCTGTCTTCAAACGGTGTCCCTTTGATTGTCTTCGCTGTCGTCTCTTTGATCGCAGCAACAGTTTGAATCGCTTCCGGAGAATAGGGATCATCTTCGAGAATGACTTCGAACTTCAACCCCGTCTGTTGATCAATCGCGTAACGATCAATCGCTGGTTTAAAGGCTTTATCCGATAGCGTATCTTTTGGTACGAACACACCTGTCCCCCGAATCGATGTCGCTTGTCCCATCTCGGTCAGAAGATCCGAGATTTCCTCAAGACCACTTTCAATTTTCGTCAGTCCTTCGTTCGCTTGACCGACACCATCCGCAAGTTGTGTTAATCCGTTCCCCAACTGACCGGCTTGCGCTCCTTGAGACGCGATACCGCTCGCTGCTTGACTAATGCCAGCTTGAACTTGGCTCAATTGACCAGACAATGCATTCAACGTTCCGACGGTTTGCGGGATGTTTTGGGTCGATTGTAACCCTTGACCGACAAGCGTCAACTGTTGGTTGATTTGCCCGAGTCCGTCTGCTGCTTGTTGCAACTGACTCGCACCTGCTGAAGCCGCGTCTCCTGCCGGTAGCTGTCCTGTGATACCGTTGAGATTATCTTCAACGGTCGTCAGACCAGACTGAACGTCCCCAAGACCAGCTGTTGCTTCTTTCATGCCATCAGCAACTTGTTGTAATTGGCGATCGACGTAGAAATCATTGATGACTTCGCCAGTCGGACGAGAAATCGAACGAACCGATTTGACCCCGTCAATCTTCACCAGTTCACGACTGAGTTGTTCCGCATAGGGAACTGTTTTTTCAGTAATCAAATCATCATCACTCTTGAGGATGACGTTGACCGGGAGCGACTCACCTGCCCCAAATCCGTCCGAGATAGCATTGAGTCCTTTGACCGTCTCATACTTCGCACCAATCTCATCGACGGTATTGAACGAGAGGTCGTCATCATATGTAAAGAGTGTCGGGACCGTGACAATCGCAACGATGATCATCGCAAGCAACGGACGACGGATTGATAATCCACCATAATGTGCCCAGAGCTTGCTATCCTGGTGACTCGCTGCCTTCTTAGATGGCCAAAATAGCTTTTCTTTTAATGTCGCCATGAAGAATGGAACGAGTGTGAACAAAACAAGTAAGAGTACGGCAATCCCGACCGCAACGGCGACCGATGACTTAAAGATCGGGAAGTCCGCAAAACCGATCGCTGAGAAACCGACAAGAACAGCGAGACCACTGATTAGTAACGTACGCCCTGCTGTCTTATACGTGTTGACGATTGCTGTCTCAACGTCGTGCCCTGCCGTCAACTCTTCCTTATACCGGCTCAGGAGCAAGATACAATAATCCGTCCCAATCCCGAATAGAATGGCGACGAGGAAGATTTGCGTATAGTTCGATACCGGGAAGCCGAACCAATCGACGAAAAAGGCGACGAGTGATTGACTGATCAGGTACGTAAACCCAACTGCAACGAGTGGGACGAACGGTGTGACGACTGAACGGAAAACGAGCAGAAGCAGTCCGAAAATCAATCCGACGGTAATCAGTTCTGTCCGCTTCAATCCTTCTTGTGAGCTCGTATTAACGTCATCGTTGATTAACGCTTCACCCGTTAGATAGATCGTTTGATCCTTTGGTAAGAGATCCGTCCGGATTTGTTTTGCCAGTTTGACGATTTCTTCTTGCGAACCGTCGACTGTAATCGGCACGAGGACCGTCTTTTTATCTTTTGAGACGAGCTGTCCTTCCGTCTCTTTGTTTTCAAACGGATCCAGCACATCCGTGACCGGACGATCAAGAGCTTCTAAATCCTGAACGATTTGTCCGATCGACTTTCGATCGGCATCGCTGACTTTGTCTTTGAGCGGAATGACAAGCGAGATCGTTTCTTCGCTGGCCCCCGCTTTTTCTAAAATGTCAGCTGCCCGTTGCGAATCAGCATCATTTGCAAGCTGAATCGCACCTGCTTCTTCTGCTTGTTTAGCCAAGTTTGGTGCCGTAAATAGTAAACCTACTGTAACGATGAGCAATAACGCAAGAATTGCCCAGCGCCATTTGACGATTTGTCGCATATCCGATTCTCCTCTTCCTTCTATCTGTTTTTAGTCATTCAACTGCAAAATCTCTTTAATCTTTTTGAAGGTTTCGATGAACTGAATGATTTCTTCTTCCTCGACCTTTCCCTCAATCAAATTCTCAAGATACGTATAGATTTCTTGCTCCGCTTCTGTTGCCACTAACCGACCTGATTCCGTCAACGAAATGTACTTCGTCCGGTGGTCGTCTTCTCGTCGTTCGACGATGACGAGACCTTTTTCCGTCAATTTTTTCAGCCGGTTGGAGATGGCACTTTTGTGAACACCCTGCACTGCCGCGAGACGACCGGACGAAATCGGTCCATATTTTCCGACGAGCTTCAACACATGAAGTTGCTCCGGTGAATACATTTGCCAAACGGGTGCTTCGACCGACTTCAACACACGTTCTGTTCCGTGGATCATGACTTCTTCAAACAGGAGGACTGCTTCACGTAAATTGTCTTTCATTTTTAGTTTACCCCCTAAACTTATGAAGTTAGTTTAGCCCCTCAACTAGAAGGCTGTCAACTCTAAACTGTCACAACTTACAGATGCAGAACATGACCAATTTCTGTATGATAAAGGAAGAGAGGAGCTTGCTTATGTTGACTTTGTTTTGGATTGCGTTAGTCATCTGTCTCGTAGGTCTTGTCTTTACGTTACGAATTGCCAAGCAACCAGCAGAAGAAAAGTATGACCATAAAACTTCGGCCAAAAACATGTCTTGGATGTATTTTATTTTTCTTCCGATCATTTTGATTTTATTAGGCATCTTCTATTATTTTTTAACATGACATGAAACAGCACACATCGTCTGATGTGTGCTGTGTTTTATCACTTCAAGGTTTTAGGACGGACGATATAGATATCGCATTTTGCATAACGGGAGATGTTTTCAGAGACACTCCCGATCATGATGCGTTCCATCGCATTCATCCCGACCGCCCCGCAGACGATCAACCCAGCACCGACACGTGGTGCGATGACCTTCGGAATCAATGTTTTGGGAGAGCCATTTTCGATGACCAGTTCAACTGTCTCGATGCCTGCTTCTCGTGCCCGCTTCTCGTAACGATCGAGCAGTCCTTGTGCATATTCCGTGACGTTTTGATCAATGAAACGCTTATTGGCACGTACATTAGCAAATGTCTGAATATCAATGACATGGGCGATAACGAGTTTAGCACGATCGAGTTTGGCAAATTTCACTGCCTTTTCAAAGGCAAGATCTGCCGTCTTTGATCCATCGACTGCCACTAAAATCGTATGATACTGGCTCTCCATCAAGAATCATCCTTTCTGCACGACTCTCTTACAGCATCCGGTCATTTTCATTTTCGAGGGCGCGGTTTTCGTGATCAAGTTTCCGTTCTGCCTCGATCCCTTCTGGTTCTGTCTCCAAAATACTTTTTGGTTCCGGCGCAGGACGTGCTGCTCCTGCCTCGTCTGCTAACAGGACATACTCACCTTGCTGGACACGTAAGACATGCTGACGAATATCCGACTCTGGTAACCCAAGTTCCGTAAAGGCAGTTTGAATTTCCTCAGCCGAAGCCGGTTTGCCTGTAAACCGCTCAAACAGCGTCCGTTTCCCGGAGACGAGTTGAGCCGCTGATTGTCCACGTAACATCGCCATATCGGTCTTGTCTTGTAACACGACATACAGATCCTCTTCTAAATAACCCGCAAAATGTAAATCCTCGATTTTTCGAATCAAATCCGTTTCATTTTGATAGACACCAATCCATTGTTTTTTTCCCATGACACACGTCTCCCCCTTTTATAACAGCTATATGGGATATACCCCAAATTCACCTAAAACATGACTAAGACGAAGAAGACTTCGGTGATTGCTGTCGAAAAAGACGTTGCCGTCTATAGAAGACGTAATAGCACAAGAGTAAACCACATACGATCCCGATTCCTGTTACGATTTGTTGCACAAGAATGAAGCGATCGTTAAAGAACAGTCCAATCAAATACCAGACGAGCGCAAGACCAAACACCCAATCGGAATGAATGATGACAAACAATAGTCCTCCGATAATCGCTACGATGAGTGCGATCGTACTCCATTGCTGTTCGGAAAGACCAAATAGCGAAGTAAACTGAAAATCGGATAAGATCCGAAATGGTAAAATCAACAGCATCGTACTCATCCAGGAGAGCAGGACTGAAATCGGAGAGCGCATCCAAGGCGATCGGCGAGGATGGTGTTGAATTTTCATATAAACTAAGCACAGACTAATGAATGAAATCGTTGTCCAGACGAGTTCCCACGGTGGTCCGGTCATACTACTAACCCCCAGCGTCACGAGCGATAACGCGAGCCATCCTCCGATATCTTCAATCAGTTCTCGATCTGCGGGAAAGGCACGAACCGGTCGAATACACCAAATTAACAACGTCGTGAATACGACACCTGTAATCGCATCAAAAAAAGGTGCTGGAACAAGAGGCAACGCAGGAATGGCGACCGGATTTGACCAAACGACGCGCGCTAGCAATGCAAAGAGGAATGCTCCTATATTCATGAGGCGTAAAAATGTTAAATACTGCACGTTCCTCTTCACCTCCTCGTTCAGTCTGTTATTTAATTCCCGCTGTAGAAGTCTGAAAAACTAAAATGTCGCTTTGTTCTGTTGCCAAATTACGGTACGATGAAAGGAAAAGGAGGAACGAGAATGGACGCATTTTTACTACCCTATCAATACAATTTCATTCGGAATCAAGTCGAGCTGCTGCAACATCAATTCGCAGCTGTTCATGACCCCGATGTTCGTGATGCTGTTCGGTACAGTGCCGCTGAAAAGATATTTGATCTATTGCCAATACTTACACCGGAACAGGAAATCTTGCTGACGAACATTCGTGACGCTGAATCCGAACAGGATCTTCTCATGTATTTGAAACGTGTGGAGCCGTTCGTCCACCCATTTCCGACCATCTCTGAATCACGAATCCGACAGCTCTTTAAAAAAACGAAAAAGCTACACGTTCCGCCACTTCACTCCTTTGAGTGGACACACACGACGTTTTTAAGCTGGAACGATACCGGAAATCGGAAAAAATATTTCGTCTATCCCTTGAATGGTGAATGGATTGGCGTAGAAGGTACCTATCTACCATCGATTCAAAAAGGGATTTGTGCGATTTGTCATACGTATAGTGATATTACACTCGTAACTGTCACGACACGCCGTTCGACTGAACAGCATCAGACGATTGGTCATCATATGTGTATCGATAGTGATGCTTGTAATCAAGCAGTGACCAAGCCGGACGTTATTGAAACGTTCTTAGCCCGTTCGCAAAAGAAATGATATGCATCAAAAAACACGTTCGTATGACTGGTCCGTTTGGATCAGTATACGAGCGTGTTTTAGTATATGATTTCATTTATACCTTCGTTACCGTCGAATCATGCATAAAAAATTGATTTTTCCCCCGACGTTTTGCTTCGTACATTGCAAAATCTGCCTGCTCGATCAAGTCCGATCGAGAGGCTGCATGTGTAGGATAAATCGCGCCCCCAATACTTGCCGTCACAGGAAGTGGGATGATGCCATGATGAAACGGCTGTCGAAACAAGGAAACGAGATGTTCTCCACACTGCACGACTTCTGATTCTTGTTCAACGTCAAATAATAAGACGATGAATTCATCCCCACCCTGTCTCGAAATGACCGTATTAGGCGGTAGTTTCTTTTGTAAGCGTGCCGTGACGTCGATGATGAGCTGATCTCCGACACGATGTCCGTACGTATCATTAATCTCTTTGAAGTGATCGATATCGATAAAGAATAATCCGACTTGTCCTTCACTCGCTTCCGCTCGGTACAAGGCATCTTGAAACAATCGTGCAAACAGATACCGATTCGGTAACCCTGTTAAAGCATCGTGATACGCCATGTGCCGCATCTCTTCCATGGCAGTTGCTAATGCTTCCGTTCGCTCTTCCACCTTCGCTTCGAGATTTTCGCGCAACCGTTGATTGTCAACAACAATCCGGATTTGACGAGAAATCAACAACGGAATCGCAATCATTAATCCAATCGTCAAACCGTTCCAACTAATCGTTTGTCGTGCCATCGTCACGAATAGAATCAATAAGAATAAGTAAGGAGTGATCAAACGTAAGACATCGATCCACCTCCGTGTAACGTCAAGAGGAACGAGAGATTCCTCAGCATCAAAGCGATACGCGGCAAGCCCGACAATCAGGACAGTCGCTAACCATAACGGATCGAGCCAACTCGAAGGAAATGGATAATCAAATCGTTCGAGTACCACGTATAATAGATCAGCGAGTAACTGAAAATGAAATGCGAGTAGAATCAATAATAACGAGCCGCCATTGCCACGCTTCATCAAACCAAAGAATAAGACAATCATTCCACCGAGCAACAATAAATCACCGATCGGATAGCGAAGCCATAAAAGCGTTTCGATCGTCAGCAAGGCATTTGCTTCTAAATAAGGCGTCACTAAGTAATGCCACGAAAGAGATCCTGAAACGACTAAAATGATGAACTCATCGAACAAAAAGACCCGCAAATTGACTTCTTGTCGTCGATTACGCAGGAAATAACCGAAAGCAATGATATAGATCAAGATTTGAAGACTGAAGATCAAGTCGATCCAATCAAACGGTTCCGTTCGTGTACGTCCTTGCAGGAAGTATAGGAGCTGTCCACATTCGCCGATACCAAGCATCGCATTAGCGAATAATAATAGAAGAAATAAGCGGTAAGTAAAAGGGCGTCTTGCCTGGCGTCGCTGTGCCCGCCAAATCAAATAGAGGGAGATCGTTACACCACCGATCGTGAACAGGCTGTTAACGACTTGTCCAATTGCCGTTTCCGTGCCCATATACGTCACCCAGCCGATATGAAACAGTAACCAGCCTATAACGATTCCCAGCCATTTCTCATACATGACGATTCCCCCTTTCCTTTTTTAACCATAGTTCGTTTGTCCTATAGGTATATCGGTTCAGGATTGCTGTTTATTCACTCTTTTTTTATTTTATTGAAATGTTTTTTGACAAGATTACTCGTTTCAAACATAAGAAAAAACCGTGCTCGCACCTAGCGGATTGAACACGGTTTAACAGAAATACATCATGTTTTCTTTAACTAGAACGTCGATTCTCTTCTGTCGACTCGATCGATTCACTTAAACTGAGCGGTAAGACGATGATGAAGCGACTGCCTTTACCGACTTCAGATTCGACGTGGATGACGCCTTCATGTTCTTTGACGATTTCTTTACAAATCGATAAACCGAGTCCAGTTCCACCGATTCGACGTGTATCGGAATTATCGACACGATAGAATTTATCAAATAAGTGGGCAAATGCATGGTGAGGAATTCCAATTCCTTCATCTTTCACTTCAATGATGGCTTGATCATCTTTCGTATCGATCCAGACATCTACACGTCCGCCATCGGGAGAATACTTGATTGCATTGTTGATCAAGTTACTCATCAATTGTTTGATCCGGTCTTCATCTCCTAATATGAATGGACGATCCGGACTGAGCAATTGCAAATGAAGATCGTGTCGTTCACTTGAAGCGTCATACAGGGACATCACTTGTTCAGTTAGGCTGAGCAAATCAAGATGTGCCATTTGGTACAACTGTCCACCCGACTGCATCCGTTGAACGTCTAAGAAGTCCGTGACGAGGTTCGATAATCGTTCTGTCTCATTATGGATCGTCGCTAGATACTTCTGCTGTTTTGAGTCATCGATCTTTCGATTTAGCATCAACTCTGTAAAACCGTAAATCGATGAGAGCGGCGTTCGCAATTCATGTGACACAGTCGAGACAAGTTCTGTTTTTAGACGATCGGCTTCTGTTTCCCGGGTAATATCCCGTAAGACGAGAATGATTCCCTTCCATCCCCGGACGACATCAATGCGTTCCGCGTAGACTTCTAGATGCGCCGTATTGTTTCGAACATCAAATCGGACTTTGTCCGGTGAAATCTTACCGGAACGAATTAAATCCAGATACGTATTAAAGGCTTCAACATCATCCACCAACTGACGCATCACATCAATGACGTACTCACTCGAAGGTAACGTCCGATCTACTGTGAATTCCGTTTGAAGTTCTGGAATCAAGTCAAACAATGGACGGTTGACGTATAACTCTCCATTTCCATCCTCGAGATAAATGATCGCTTCTCGAATTGAGTCCAACACTTGCTCGGTCTTTTCTTTTTCCTGACGCATTCCTTCATAAGAACGCGTCCGTAGAAGTGAAAGCGTCATTTGTTGCGCAAACTCGCGAATATCCGTCAGCTGTTGTCCTTTATATGCAGATTTGTAGCGAACGAGATAGATGGCAGCAATCAATTCATGCGTTTCTGGATCTTGAACCGGAATCGTCACCTCATACGTACTAAAGGAATACGGATGCTCTTTTTCACGTGTAACGCGCTTCTCCGATTGAACGAATTCCATCTTGCGAACCGATCGATTGATGACGGACATCTCATCTTTCAGGAGATCTTTTAAATAGTCCATCGTCATGCCGTTTGTTGTTGCACCCATAAACTGCCCTTCTTCATAAAGCAATAGAGCACCGTACTCTGAAGAAGTGATATCGATCATCTTTTGAACGATTGCTGGATACGATTCGACAGTTTCGCGAACGGCAAGTGCCTCTGTTAGTTCACTACGTAATCGCAACTTTTCCTCATTCTTTTTCGTCGTTTGATACGCTTCTTCGAGTTCCTCTTGTTGCGCCTGTAACTCTTCTTGTTGCGCGAGCAATTCCTCACTTTGCGCTTGCAATTCTTCATTTTTACCTTGCATCGCATCCGTATGAGCATTCGTCGTCACGACCATCCGATTAAAGGAAGCACGTAATAATCCGATTTCGTCTGGACGTTTTTCTGTCGTCTTATCGATTTCAATTGGTTCCTTGCGAGCAAGTTTTTGATTATCGTCTACTAATCGTAACAACTGCCGCGTCATCCGGCGAAGGAACGGGTGAACGAATAAGAGAATGAATGCGACGAGCACAACGATACTTGAGATCCAAATCCATTGTGACTTCGCGACTTTACTCCGCAGTTCCCCGACAGCTGTTTCTTGTTGTTGGCTGAGATTCGTCCGGTATTCATCAAGTGCCGCAGATGCTTTTTCAATATCTGGTGTAATATCGATCGAACCGTCTGCAGTTGGCTTTAACTGTCCTTGTTCAACGAGTCGTTTCGCAATTGGTAAGGAAAATAGACTATCCCCCTGTAAAAAGTCTTCATTGATCCGATTCGCCTTTTTTTCATTGACGTAAGACTGGGTCAGCGGAAATAAGACGTCATAGTACAGTTCATATAAATTCGTCATTTGTGCCGCGAATTCTTCTTCTTCATCCGTTTTGGCGTTTCGCATGAACCAATCTGTCTCACTTTTGATATCTGTTCGGAGCGCTTGGATTTCATCAAACCGTTCCTGATTACCAAAAATGACGAATCCGCGTAAACCGAACTGAACCGTTTGCCAATTGTCCCATAAATCATTGGCTCGGCGATTTTGTTCACTGATTGTCTCGAGATTCTGTTTTGATGTTTCGATTCGTCCTTCCATGTAGTCATAGACAAAGAACGAAGTAATCGATACTACGATCAGTACCGCATAAAAAACAGTCAGCAACTGCCGACCGATTCGTCGCCGAATCCAATTCACCATGAATGTATCCTCCTCATCATTCGTTGAATGATGCTTTTTCATTTGTTTCTTTTAATATAATAGAAACGCTTTCGAAGCAACAGCTAGGATATCCAAAAAAAGACCTTTTCTCGGAATGTACCCGAAAAAAGGTCTTTCTACCTTCTTACTTTTTCGCTTTCTTCACTGTCACAGAAGTCACAGGGCTAACTTGACCACGTGTATTCTTAACGTAGACGGAAAGCTTTGCTTTTGCTTTTTGCTTCGGAATTTTGACGGAATAGTTGCCTTTTGCAGAAACCGTTCCTTTTCCGATGACTTTTTTCTTCGCATCTTTTACATAAACACTCAATTTCTTTTCAGCTGTTCCGGTTACTTTCGTTTGTCCGGCATAGACGGATTTCACTTTCGGTGCCGCTGGGGCTGGTAGGACTTTTACGATCGTCGGTTTACTTGTACGTTTAGCAATATCCGTTACTGTGACGATCAAGCTTGAACCACCGACTTGTTTTGGTAATTTCGCACTGAAGTGACCTTTTGCATCGACTTTCGCTGTTGCAATTTTCTTTTGTTTCGCATCTTTGACTGTAATCGTACCACCCGCAAGAGCTGTACCTGTCATTTTTGTCGCACCAGCAAGAACTGGTTTGACCTTCGGTGCTTTTGGTGCTTTTCCTGGAAGAACTTCTGTCCGTTCCGATGTAACGTCTAATCCGTTCGCATAGCGAACCGTCAAGACTGTCTTTTGGTTTTGACGCGGAATCTTCACGCTGTATTTTCCTGCTTGAGCTGTTGTCGTAGCTAGCTTTTTGTTCGTCGTTGTTTCCTTACCATTCTTATCTTTCGTTACGACTGCTGCCCATACTTCAACTTTTGTTCCTGTCTTGACCGTTCCAGAAACAAACAATTGGTTATCGTAGACGTCATTGACATTCCCGTTCAAGTTCAACTGAGAAATCGCACGTGGAATACTGACTTTTCCGTATCCAGAGACTGGGCTGACGTAAGCTGGGAATTCAGGTTCCATCTTTTCCCCGTCTTCATCTTCTTCAAAGTCGAACCAGTCGTTTGGATTTTCAAACGCAAGTGGCTCTGCACTCTTACGCAAGATCTGTTCGATTTGTGTTGGTGTCAGTTTCGGGTTCAGTGACTTCAAGATTCCCGCTACTGCTGCAACGTGTGGTGAAGCCATACTTGTTCCATCCATGTATACCGTGTTACCGTCTGGAATCAAACTAGCGACTTTCGATCCGGGTGCTACGACGTCAAGTCCAACACCATAGTTCGAATAATCAGCGACCATTCCGAGTGGGTTTGTCGCTCCGACAGAAATCGCATATTCCGAGTTCGCTGGGTAACCGACCATCATGTCATAGTCGTTTCCTGAAGCCGCAACCACCGTAACACCATGATCTGCTGCATATTTCATCATATAAGCCATCGTCCGGCTCTCACCGCCACCAAGACTCATATTGATGACTTTTGCACCTTGATCAACTGCGTATTTAATACCAAGGGCAATGCCATCCGTCTCACCTTCACCACTTGCATTCAAGACTTTAACCGGCAGGATTTGTGCCGATTGATGAATTCCTTGGATACCGTAATCGTTGTTCATCGTTGCTGCGATGACGCCCGCTACGTGTGTTCCGTGACCGTTATCATCGATCGCATCCCCGTCACCGTTGACGGAAACATAGTTCTTTTCATTTGCGATATCAACTTTTCCTTGTAAGTCCTTCAAGCGATAATCGACACCTGTATCGATGACTGCAATCTTAACAGGCGCTAACTTCTTCGAACCGAAACGTTGTTGGAACGCTTCAAACCCGATCCCAACGTTATCAAATTGCTCAAAGACGGTCTTTTTGTTGACAGCCCATTGATAATCGAAGTTGATGTCCTTCGTTGCGCGGTACGTCTGAATTTTCTCAACGTACTCGACAGCTGACGAACGGTTGAGCGATTGTTTTAATGCGGTTGCCGATTGACCTTTGACAGTTGGGTCTTCCGTCACGATGACGAAGTCTCCCGCATTACCAAGGGATAAACGTTCTACATCCGTTGCCTG
The DNA here is from genome assembly GCF_002396765.1 of Exiguobacterium sp. UBA5002. Taxonomy (NCBI): domain Bacteria; kingdom Bacillati; phylum Bacillota; class Bacilli; order Caryophanales; genus Exiguobacterium; species Exiguobacterium sp. UBA5002. The sequence continues at coordinate 22,711 of NZ_DGYQ01000007.1, read as the reverse complement.
AACACCCGCAATCTTCATCGAACGGTTCATTTTACCTGGCTTTAATTTAACGATATAACGTGTTGCTTCTTTTGATTGAATGTTCATTCCCAGTGACTGGAATGTTTCGCTCAATTTGCTTCCACTTAATTTAGAGACATCCATTTTGTTGGCATATCCATCAATCTCTTCTGCAATCACAGCAGGTGATGCGTCACGTGATAATTTGTAGAGACGATCGACAGCTTGTTGATCAGCTTTCGTCAATGTGTATGATGTTCCACGTACGAGTGATTCCATCGCAGGCTTCAATGTTTTTAAATCTTCGTATGCTTGTTGACGCTTATCTTTGTTGAATAATAGCGTTTTGACGACGTAAGGAGACGCTTTGTAGTAAAGCGATGTTAAAGCACGTCCTGCATCAGATTGGCTCAATACTTGCTTTTGGATCGAGTGCATGAGTGCAAGCATCGGCTTTTCTTCTTTTGTTTGCTTGAGTGCTTCTTCCGCCATACAGCTGATGTCATTGATCGGCTCATATTCAACCGGCAATTTGACGTTGTTATACGTCAATTTAACATGAGCAGCTTTCGTCGTCTTACCTTCTTCGATGTTCGGGTAATATTCGACTTTGACATAATACGGTCCATCCCATGCATATGGAACGGCTAATTTCGTAAGAGCTTTTTCATTCGGCTCCGCTTCTATCCGGTAGCGATCAAACGTATCTTCTTCGGCAGCCATCGCTTCGCTCGGATACGCCGTTAATTGAACGAATTGATCCGTATCGATTGAGAGTTCGAAGTGAGATGCGTTTTTCTCTACACCCGCTTCATGGTTGACGCGGTACCAATATGTATTCTTTTCTTCCGTTCCCGTTTCAAGCGTCGTCTCTTGTCCTGCTTTCAAGAGCGTTGCTTTAGCAAGGGCTGTTTCTGCCTTTGCTGTCGTAGGTCCTACTCCGAGCGTCAAAATTAGACAGCTCAGCATGACCCAAATCACCAGTTTCTTCACACATGTTCCTCCTTCAAGATCGATGTACTTTATCTTGATTATAAACAGTAACTGGATAAAATGGATATTTATTTTATGGATGTATCTTACAATTTTGAAAGGAAAGGCATCCAATGCTCATACGCATTGGATGCCTTTTAATGATTATTTAAAATCTGCTACATATTCACCGTATCCTTCTTGTTTCAAGTCCTCTTTCGGAATGAAACGTAAGGCGGCTGAGTTCATACAATACCGCAACCCGGTCGGTTTTGGTCCATCCGAGAAGACGTGTCCGAGATGCGCATTCCCATGTCGGCTCCGGACTTCCATTCGTTTCATGCCGATTGAAAAATCACTTTTCTCAATGATATTACCTGGTTCGAGTGGTTTCGTAAAACTTGGCCATCCCGTTTTCGAATCATATTTATCATTTGACGAAAACAATGGTTCACCAGAAATCAGATCGACATAGATCCCGTCTGCTTTCAAATCATGATACGGATTATCAAACGCCGGCTCCGTCCCATCTTCTTGTGTCACCTTATACTGAATCGCAGTTAATTTCTTTTTGATTTCTGCATCAGACAACTTTGCATACGTTGGAAGATCGAGCTTTGGTTGATCATTCCAGTAGCGGTTGATGAAGTCGTCGCGTCCAGAAGCTGCCCGGTAAAACTTATATTTCTTCTCACTCTTCAAATAGTAGTCTTGATGATATGCTTCTGCTTCATAAAAAGGACTTGCTGCAATAAATGGTGTGACGATTTTATCATCGAAGACTTGTTGTTTCTCTAAATCTTGTTTCGATTGCATTGCGATTTCTTTTTGTTTCTCATTCGTATAGAAAATCGCTGTCGTGTAGGATTCCCCTTGATCGACGAACTGACCGTTCGCATCCGTCGGATCAATCTGACGCCAGTAGACGTCTAACAATTGCTTGTACGAGATGACGTTCGGATCAAACGTGATCAATACCGCTTCCCGATGCCCTGTCGTCTCCGCCGACACTTGGTTATACGTCGGATTCTCAACATCGCCGCCCGTGTAACCAGAAATGACGGATTTGACTCCTTTTAACTCTTCGAACGGTGGCTCCATACACCAGAAGCATCCGCCGGCTAGAATCGCCGTCTCTTCCGCTTGATAATTCAATTCCTTACTACCACTTGATTTTGCCTGCTGTTGCTGGAACACGAAGTATCCTCCGACCATGATGACGATGAGACCGATGACTGATAAAACTGTCCACATTCGTTTCTTCATCTCCCTTCGCCTCCTTTATTCAGCTTACGTCACGCGACGTCGATTGGATGTTCTTTTATTTAACTGTAACGCGCTTACTCTCTCTTGTCGTAGCATGTGCTCAAGCAGAGCACATTGGATCATCCTGATTAAAGAAGTGTGATCAGGGAATAGACTCTATAACTCGAAAACACCAGGAGGGGTATTTATGTTTGATTACACTGTGACATCGCATCACAATCTGGATCAGGTCATGACTCAACTGAAGCAAGCTCTCTCAGAGGCATCATTCGGTGTCTTATGGGAGTTTGATTTGGCCAACAAATTCGAAGAAAAAGAGCTCTCTTTTGATGAAAGCTATCATATTTTAGAAGTATGCCAACCAAAAGAAGCACACCGCGTCGTGTCCCATGACTTGCGGGCTGGTTACTTTCTTCCATGTAAAATCGTCGTCTATACCGAGAACGGGCAAACGAAAATCGGTATGCCAAAACCAACTGCCTTGATGGACTTAGCAGATGAAGCCGAACTAAAGACGGTCGCAGAAGAAGTCGAACACACGTTACGACACGTGATCGATCAAGCTGCACAATAAGAAAACGCTCTACTTGTACATTGTTTCATAAAGAAACATCGTACAAGTAGAGCGTTCTTTTGTTTACAAGATGTCGATCCAAATCTTCACCGCTGTCGCTAAAATCAGAACAGCAAGAATGACTTGGAGAATCTTCGTGTTCATCTTCTTCCCGGCGATTGCGCCAAGCGGTGCTGCAATTAGACTGGCAACGACCATGATTGCCGCAGGACCCCAGTCGACTTGCCCTGTCGTGATTTTACCGACCGTTGCGCCGATCGACGAAATGAACGTAATCGCAAGCGATGAAGCAATCGTCATCCGTGTCGGGATTTTCAAGAGAACGAGCATAATCGGGACGAGTAAAAAGGCACCTGCTGCCCCAACGATTCCGGCTCCGACACCCACGATGAATGCCGATACTGCCGCAATCGTTTTGTTGAACTGAACCTGATCAAGCGGAATGTCGTCGATCCCTTTTTTCGGAACGAACATCATGACCGCTGCCGTTAACGCGAGAACACCATAGACGATGTTGATCGTGTCTTCAGCCAGGATATTTGAACCATACGCACCGATGAAGCTACCGATTAAAATCGATCCCCCCATGTAGACGATCAATGATTTATTCAAATAACCGCCTTTTCGGTAAGCCCAGACGCCACCAATCGTTGCAAAAAAGACTTGAATCGCACTGATTCCCGCAACCTCATGGGCAGAAAATGCTGCAAAACCGAGTAGGGGCGGGATATACAATAACATCGGATATTTAATGATTGAACCGCCAATTCCTAACATTCCTGAAATGTAGGATCCGACAAATCCGATTAAGAAAATCGTCACGATAAAACCGAATTCCATCGTTTATCACTCCTTAAAAAAAGAGAGCCGTAACTCAGCTCTCTTTTCGAAATTAACCTTTTTGAATCCAGAATTTTAGGACGCTTGCTTCTTCTTCGTGTTTGACGAGTTCATGACCACCTGATGTCGCCCACGCCTGAAGATCGTTTTTTGCCCCTTTATCCGTTGCATGGACTTCAAGGATTTGACCTGATTCGAGTCCTGCGATGGCTTTTTTTGTTTTTACGATTGGCATCGGACAAGCAAGTCCTTTTGCGTCGAGTACGAGTTCTGATTTCATGTTGTATTCCTCCTGAATGATTTAATGTTTGTTATGATTCGGTTTAGCGTACCGCACAGCGGTTCGGTCCGACTTCCATTTCCCGTTGTGTCTCAAGATCGAGTGTCTGTTTCCCCATGTTCGTTTCACGGATATCTTGATACGCGTTCGGTTGTGGCGGCAAGTTCTCTGTGACCATTTTCCGGAATGTTGCTTCATCATCAATGTTGAGACCATGGTTGTTCGCAAGCAAGATGCTTAATTTCTCCGCTACACTACCATCCGCGTTCAATTCTTCAATGATCATGAAATGTGCTGGTAAGACGATTAATTCCGGTGAAAGATCACGATACGTGTTGTAGAGCGAATCACGTAAGTCGCCGACCCAGTCTTCCGCGAGACCGGCTAAATCCGGACGACCAATCGAATCGATGAACAGGATATCACCCGTTAATAAATAACGCTGATCGACGATGAATGAAGTCGATCCAATCGTATGTCCCGGGGAATAAAGAGCGCGTACTTCAATCGCTGTATCCCCCACTTGAACCGTACTACCGTCTTCAAGTGGTGCATAATCGAATGTGACATCCGTCGCATCTTTTGGCGGCAACCAGTATGTCGCGCCTGTTTTTTCGGCGATGTCGCGTCCTCCAGAAATATGATCCGCATGAAGATGTGTATCAAACACATGCTTAATCGTGACATTGCGTGATGCGGCATAATCCAAATACACATCCGTCATTCGTGTCGCATCGATGAGCACGGCCTCTCCTTCCGAGATGACCATATACGAGAGACACCCTTTACCGATTCGAACGAACTGAACGACTTCACCTTGATCAGTTCCTGTTTCGTTCAGCGTTCCGAGTGAAATCGGTTCTAGATGTTCACTCCATGCTTTCATGCCGCCTGACAGATACGATACGTCTCGTCCTGCTTCTTCCAACATATCGGCGACGAAAATTGATGAACCTTCTTTTGCGCAAACGACGAGTACATCCTGATCCGTCGGAAGCTGATCGAGAATCTCCTCGACACCATCCAACAATTCAAAATACGGAATGTTGAGGTACTTGAAGTTCTCTCCTTCGATTTTCCAATCTTGAAACGCATCCTCATTCCGTACATCTAAGATGAACAGAGACTCGCGTCCAATGATTTTTTTCGTAACTTGTGCGGCTGTCATTGCTTGTGCCATATCTACTAGTTCCTCCTCTGCTTTACGCTGGTGAATTATTTCGCTGAAACGAGTGTTGTCGTCTCAAATGCCCATTCCTGCATACCTGGTACGACATTGTGGACCGTATACCCCTTGTCACTGAGCTGTCGGCATGCCATGTCACTTCGGCTACCTGTTCGGCAGATGACGTAAACCGTCTGATTTGAATCCAGTTCTGCATGTCGTGTCTCAAGTTCACCTAACGGAATATTGATGGCTCCCGGTACATGCGCGAAGGCATATTCTGCTTGTTCACGAACATCAAGCACTGTGATCGAGTCGTCTTGACGTGCTGCTTCGACTGTTGCATTGTCGACGGTTTGAGCGAATGCTGCTGGTTCCGTGACATCACCTGTTGATTTCCGAACGTAATGACGGAGTACTTCGCCTTCTTCGATCGTGCCTAAATAATGATTGCCGGTGCTGTTTGCCCAGGCACGAAGATCTGCAGTTGATCCTTTATCCGTCGCCTGAACTTCGATGACTTGTCCCGGTTCCAACGTCTTGATCGTTTTTTTCGTCCGAACGATCGGCATCGGACAAGCGAGACCTTTGGCGTCCAATACGATATCTGATTTAATCATAGTCATACAATTCGCTCCTTTACGGTGTGGGGTATTATTTATTTTGTTTCGCCTTCGTACGACATCATGCCGCCATCCATGTTCGTCACGTCATATCCTTGTCCTTCGAGATATGTCGTTGCGCGACCACTGCGCGCACCAGAACGGCATACCATGACATACTCTTTTTTCTTGTCGAGTTCGTTCATCTTGAATTCAATCAATCCGAGTGGAATATGGATCGCTCCCGGAATCATTCCTTCTTTGACTTCATCGACTTCTCGGACATCAATAACGTTCAGTTGCTCACCACGTTCGATTTTTTCCTGTACTTCTGTTGCTGTCATGCGTTTCATATTGAATTCCTCCTCTTGATTCGATTCAGCGCCAGGCATTCATTCCGCCACGGACTTCCGTGACATTCGGATAACCGGCTTTTTTTAGTACTTTGACGGCTTGTTTGCTTCGCATCCCGCTTTGACAGATGACGAGCACTTCTTTGTCTTTCGGGATTTGATTCAATTGACTGTTTAGCGTTTGTAACGGAATGTTCTTAAATCCTTTGATGTGATTGCCTTTGAATTCTGCCGGTGTCCGAACATCGAGATAAAATCGTTTGCGGTCGTTTAGTAACGGCTTCAGTTCCGTGGTCGACACTTGCTTGACGCCTTTTGTTGGGGCGAACACCTTATAAGCGAGATAGCCGACGACGAGCAACAAGATAATCGATAGTACATCCATGCGTCATTCCTCCTTCAGATCATTAGATGAATAGATTGACGTTTCCGTTCTCCGCATCGGCGAGGTAGGCGGCAACACCTGCATACTCAATCCCGTCGTGTAATTCTTCCTGTTTCAAACCGAGTAAATCCATCGTCATCGTACAGGCGACGAGTTTGACATCCTGTTCTTTCGCTAATTCGATTAAGTCTGGAAGTGGCATCGCATTGTGCTTCTTCATGACGTTTTTAATCATTTTTTGACCTGCACCACCGAAGTTCATTTTCGAGAGTGGCATCTTATCGGCACCGCGTGGCATGAACTTACCGAACATCTTCTCAAGGAATGTTTTATCCGGCTGGATCGGTTCATCCTTACGCATCGCATTCAAACCCCAGAAGGTATGAAAAATCGTGACTTCGTGATCGTATGCGGCTGCACCGTTGGCAATGATATAAGCTGCCATGACTTTGTCGTACTCTCCACTAAATAAAACGATGGTTGTTTTTTTTGTATCTGACATAAACGTAATTCCTCCAATTTTTTACCCTAAGGGGTATATTAATTCGTAAAAAAAAATTCTATCTGCTTTTCATTAAGAGTTGAACAGCCTCTGCAACGGCTTGTTCATAATTTTCCGTCGCATCATCCTGACGGACACAGTCAATCAAGTTTTCACTGACGACGAGACCGATGACGCGATCAATCGCACTACGTGTAGCGCTCAGTTGTGTGACGACATCCTTACAGGACGCCTCTTCTTTCATCATTCGAACGATTCCGTGGATTTGTCCTTCAATCCGATTCATCCGATGAATGATGCGATCTTCATAACCGTTTTCCATATGAAGTCCATCTCCTTTTTCAAATGTGACATGGGTCATACCTCGTTGGTACATTTCACACAATAATACCTACAGGGGTATAAGTCAACGAAAAAGATTTCTGGATTCATCACTATGTTCAGTGAGTCCGAAAATTTTTTTGTAGTCAGCCTTTCCAATTCGCTTCTAAAAAATCGATCCAACGCTCGGCTAGTCGAGTTGGCATCTTCTCTGGTAACAGATAACGAAACGTCCGGTTGGAGATCCCTTTCGCATGAATTGTAAAAGATTCAGACGGGAAAGACGTGACAAGTCGTTCCGACAACGCTGCAATACCACTCCCATTCAAAACAAGTTGTCGCGCTAAATAATTCGCATCTACTGTAATCGTTCGAGTGGGAACGATCGACGACGCATCAAGCCAACGATGAAGTGCATAGCGAGAAGCGGATCCTTCTTCCCGGACGATCCACGTCGCGTCTTCGAGTGCAAGATGTGTCGCTCCAATGATATGCAGTTGATCTTTCGCAAAGACGATTTGTCTCATTCCATCAAGTGTCAGTTCTCCTTCAATCATACCGAGATCAATCTCACGATGTCGTAAAGCTGTTGCCACTTGATCATGATTCATCAATTGGATGTCCAGTGAAACTTTAGGGTGAGCATGTGAAAACAGATGGATCATATCATCAAGCAATATCTCGTGGATCGTATGTGTTGCTCCGATCCGTAGTGTACCTTGGAAAACACCTTCCGATTCATCTAACTGCGACTGCATCTGTTCGAGTTGGAATAGAATTTCTTTTGCGTGGCGATAGACAATCCAGCCCATTTCCGATACCTCGACCCCTATTGCGAATGAATCACGTATTAACAATGAATGTCCGATATCTTCTTCTAGTCGTTTCACGTGAACACTGACCGTCGGTTGCGATAGAAATAACTGCTCCGCTGTTTTCGTAAAATGACGTGTTTCAACGAGTGTGACGAACGTTCTGAGTTCAGTTAATTTCAACAATATCCCTCCTCATTACATTTCATAATCATTTATATATAATTAATTCATTTTTATAATCTTGTATTCCTCTTTCATACTCAAGGTATCACGTATTAGAAAGAAGGACTGTTTCATGATGTATATCTCATTTATGTTGTTAGGAGCAATCATCGGCATACTCTCCGGCTTTTTCGGAATCGGTGGTGGCATCATCCTGACCCCACTGTTATTGATTCTTGGCTATGAAGCCAGCACCGCGATCGTCCTCAGTCTGTTGCTGACACTCGGATCGACCGTGACCGGTACACTGTCACATCTTCGATTAAAAACTTTCCGTTTTCGCGATGCCGGGATCATTGGTCTGTCCGGGATCATCGGTTCGGCGTTGATCACACCAGTCGTCTTTTGGCTCGAGCGTCATGCTGGTGCTGATGTCGTCTTATCAAGTCTCTACATTTTCTTACTGATTGGTTTTTCGATTCAATTCCTTCGTCCCCGTTCAAAGGAACGTCCGTCTTTTCCGGTCCATGATGCTTCCGTAGTGAAGCTCGCTGTCATCGGACTTGCTGCCGGAATTCTCTCGTCATTGATGGGTGTCAGCGGTGGATTTTTGTTGACGCCTCTCTTGCTCGGATGGGTTCGTTTTCCGCTCAAACAAGCAATCGGAACGAGCATCGCCTCTGCGACATTGATCGTTCTCGGAGGAGTGACGAGTTATGTCGCTTCCGGAACCAATGCTCCGTTATCACTCGGGATCGCCTTAATCATCGGTGCGTTCATCGGCTCACCACTCGGTGCTTCACTCTTGCATCGCTTCAATGAACCGTTCGTCCAAAAGACATTAGGAATCTTTTATGGCGTCGTCGCCTTAAGCGTCATTGTCAAAGTGTTCGGTCTTCCTTATCTGTCACTTGTCTTGCTTGCTCTATTCACACTTAGTTTGTTAAGCGTCTTCGGCTACCGGATTCTTAAAACTGCCTAAATGAAAAAGCAGCTGACGATATGTGTCAGCTGCTTTTTTGCGTGCCCAATGATTAACGCACGCTTTCTTCTTTGATTTTTTGTGGTTTCATGATTTTTGCCTCTTTTTTCTGACGCATCCGTTCCGCATTCATCAATCCCCCTAACATCAGGACGACAGCGGACAAATAGAACCATGTCATCAAGACGATGATTCCGGCAAGCTGACCGTAAAGACGATCGTAACTACCGAACTCAGCGTAATAGGAGAAAAATTCCGAGACGACTTGCCAGGCAATCGTTGCAAAAATGGCTCCAGGGAGTACCTGACGAACCGTTAGTCGGACACTCGGTAAGATCCGATACAATAAGATGAAAAAGACAAGTAAGAACAACGTCCCGAGTCCCCAACGGAATAAGAACCAGATCCACGAATAGTTCGTCACGAAATCAGCGACCATTGCAAAGTGATTGATGAAACGTCGTGTTAACTTTTCTGAAATCGGAACAATCAATGAAATCGGAAGGATGATCATCATCCCGATCGTAAAAGCGAAGTCTTGCAACAGTCCGCGCCAGAATGGCGCTTTTCGTGTCACTTCGAGCGCATCGTTTAGCGAGCGGACAAGCGACTGGACCGACATTGAAGCGAGCCAAAAGGCGGCAAGGAAACTGATTGAGGCAAGCTTGAAACCACCCTGATCAAAGATTCCGACGACGTTCCGCTGAATCAAGTCGTACGTTTCTGCTGGAGCAAATGGTCGAATTAAGTCCAGCACGTTATCCGACGTAAACGGTAAGAACGAGACGATGCCAACTACAAATAATAAGAACGGGAATAAGGACAACATCAGATAATAGGCGAGCTGAGCCGATTTATCAAAAAAGGCTTCGCCAAAAAAACGGGCAAATACAGGTTTGATTAAAGACATACATATTTCCTCACTTTCAACTAATTCTCTACACTATCCCCCATTTCGTACTTCCTTCAAACTTTTGGAAGTCTTTTGAACTTATAAAAACCTTATACATCATTCAAGTTTGGCGCTTCGTTTCCTTGCGAGGTACACTAAGAACAGAGAATGTATCGTGCTTGTTTTTCAGAAAGGATTTCGATTCGTGTACCCACTCATTCAAACAGAAGCAGAACGCTTCTTTACTTCTTATATAGAGCAATACCCTGAAATGTCCGGACGTCAGCAAGAAGTCATTCGTTCCATCGAGAAGACGGGAACATACGAGCAAACGACTTCCGAGCTGGCGTTCGGTGCCAAGCTTGCTTGGCGCAATAGTAACCGATGTGTCGGACGTCTCTTTTGGGAACAACTCCATGTCTTTGACGCACGGGATGCGTTGACCGTCGAAGCGGTCCGCGACGCGTTATTTGAGCATATCCGGTTCGCGACGAACGAAGGACGGATTCGCTCGACGATCACGATTTTCCATCCGGCACGTGTACGGCTTCATAATCACCAAATGATTCGTTATGCAGGTTATGAGACAGCAACAGGAGTCATCGGCGATCCGGCTTCCATCGACCTGACGCGCCAATGTGAAGCACTTGGTTGGACCGGAGCGCATACACCGTTTGATATCCTGCCCCTGTTGATCGAACTCGATGGACAAGTCAGCCTGCATCCGATTCCTGACGAGCTCGTGCTTGAAGTCACCATCACGCATCCTGACTATGATTTGTTTGGTGGTCGCGAAGTCCGCTGGTACGCCGTACCGATGATTGCCGATATGCAGCTCGAGATCGGTGGCATCGTCTATCCGTGTGCCCCATTCAACGGATGGTATATGGGAACGGAGATTGGTGCTCGTAACCTCGCTGATACGGATCGTTACGATCTCTTGCCGCTCGTCGCGACTCAACTCGGTCTGAACACCTCGCGTGAACGTTCGCTCTGGAAAGACCGGGCGCTCGTCGAATTGAACGTTGCCGTACTCGAATCGTTTGAACGTGCCGGTGTGACGATCGTCGATCACCATACGGCTGCGAAACAATTCGCTCGTTTTGAAAAAAACGAAGCATCATGCGGTCGCGATGTCACAGGGGAATGGTCCTGGCTCGTGCCTCCGATGAGTGGGGCAACGACGCATATGTTCCATAAGGACTATGATCCGGAGATCAAACGACCAAACTTCTTTCCAAAATCTACACAGACGGCACCTGTGACCGGCTGTCCATTTCACCAAGGAGCCTTGAAATGAATTATGTCGAACAGTTACGTCAAAAAATCGGTCATGACCCAGTCATTCTCGTCGGTTCCGTCGTCCTCGTCGTTCAGAACGAGCACATTTTGCTCGAACAACGCAACGAAGCCCAAGCCCGCTTCGGTTTGCCCGGAGGATTGATGGAATGGGCGGAATCACCGGAAGAGACCGCTCGTCGGGAACTCGAAGAAGAAACCGGCTTACAAGTGGAACGATTAACGTTACTCGATGTCTACTCCGGTCCGCAATACGTGACGACGTTAGCGAACGGAGACGTCTTTCAAAGCGTCACCCTCGCCTACATCGGTGAACATCCGATTGGAATGTTAAAACAAAGTGATGAAAGTATCAAGCTCCAGTTCGTTCCGCTCGACGACTTACCGGATCACTTAGTGGGTTCTCACGCTCGAATGATTGAAGACTACAAAAACCGCCGCTAAATGAATAGCAGCGGTTTTTGTTTATAGCGACTGACGCATGATATATTGTTTCAAATCCCGCTGAGTCCATCCTTCAGAACGTAATGCTTCCCACACCCGCACATCTGTTGATTGATAATGATAGGTCGTGCCTGGTAAACGACGGACGACTTCTGTCGCATGTCTTGCTTTGTGTTCTGCGGGACCGACAACTGACAAGAGTGATGATCCGGCTATTGCCACTACACTTTCTTCTAATTGATAATAATCCGTTTGTAATTGCTGCATGACATGAGGATCTTGCTGCCAGATGTATTCCCCTTGTCCATGGTATTGTTTTAAAAACTCCACTTCTTCGATCGTCGGCAGAGCAGCTTCTTCGCGTTCATCCGTTAAATGAAAATAACCGATTTCTCCAACGATCGTGTAATGAAGCGATTCATACAATCGAATCGCCGGGTCGTTCCCTTGAATGACTTCAAGCATCAGACCATCCATTCCGATTTCTTTAGCATGGCTCAGTTGTGCTTGATACAAGGCTTTCGCGATCCCAAGACGACGATACTGTGGTGAAATCCCCAGTCCCCCACACCGCATGATGCGTTGACCCTCAATCTCCTTCCAACCGTTCAGCCAGAGACCGACTGGTATTTCTCCATGATAGGCAACGAATGAATGCTCCAATTGGTTCCCGTCTCGTTCGATGATGCGCTCTTGGAATTCTGCTTCCGATAAGTGCAGTGGAATCAAATAATCTTGGAACCCATCCTGCATCGCTTTGTACGCCGTTTTTACGCCAGGTGCGCGTTGAATATGAATCATCGAAAAACCTCCTTTTCCACTGAGCTGTTTCGCTTTCGTTCGCCTCATTTCCTGCATACAAAAACACCCTTGTCGCCAAGGGTGCCCTACTTATTGAATTTTAGAACGGCTACGTCCATAACCAAAGTAAACAAGCAGTCCGATTGCTGTCCAAACGAAGAAGGCAATCCACGTGAATGGTTGTAAGTTGAACATGAGCATGATACAAGCAAGGACTGACAAGATCGGTAAGACTGGGACGAACGGAACCTTAAAGGCGCGCTTCAAATCAGGACGCGTCCGACGTAGGACGATGACCGCGATCGAGATGAGCGAGAAGGCTGCCAGTGTTCCAATGTTGATCAATTCAGCAAGTGTACCGAGTGGCACGAATCCAGCGATTAAACCAGCAGTCGTTCCGAGAATCCATGTTGCTTTGACTGGTGTGTGTGACTTTTCATTGACGTCTGAGAAGACTTTCGGTAATAATCCGTCACGGCTCATCGCGAACAAGAGACGGACGAGACCAAATGTCATGACGAGGATGACCGTCGTCATACCAACGATAGCACCCAAATCGACGAATCCAGCGACCCAGTCTTGACCTGCGACTTTTAAGGCAAGAGATACCGGACTATCGACGCCTTCAAACTGTTTAAATGGAACAATCCCGACCATGATGGCAGAGACGATGACATACAGAACAGTAACGATCGCAAGTGATCCTAAGATCCCAACCGGTAAGTTACGTCCCGGATTTTTGACTTCTTCTGCTGCTGATGTGACGGCATCAAATCCGAGGTAAGCAAAGAAAGCAATTGCTGAAGCCTGTAAGACACCACTCATACCGAATGGCGCAAACGGTTTGTAGTTGCCCGGTTCGATGTACCAGATCCCGACGACGATGAACAGGACGACGACAGCGACTTTGACGAGTACCATGATGTTATTGACGCGTTTTGTTTCTTTAATACCGAGTGAAAGCAAGAGCGTGATGATCATCAGAATCAAGAACGCCGGTAAGTTGAAGAACGTCTCGCTTCCTGGTACAGCACCTGGAGCAGCTGTCAAAGCTGTTGGCAAATGTAATCCAAAGCCCGCTAAAAGTGACTGGAAGTACCCTGACCAACCGGTTGCAACGGCACTCGAAGCAAGTCCGTATTCCAAAATGAGACACCAGCCGATGATCCAGGCAATGACTTCGCCAATCGTAGCATATGTATACGTATATACACTACCTGAGACAGGAATCATCGACGAAAATTCGGCATAACAGAGGGCTGCTAATGCACAGACAACGGCAGAAATAATGAATGAGATCGGTAAAGCAGGTCCTGCATAAAGAGCGCCCGTTCCTGTCAGAACGAAAATTCCGGTTCCGATGATGGCACCGATTCCAAGTAAAATAAGATCAAACCCTGATAAATGTCGTGCCAGTTTTGAATGTTGTTTCATGTCCATCATGACACTGACATCTTTCTTGCGAAGCAAACTCATGTTTCATCCTCCGAACTTTTCTATTTTTTCTGAATATTCAAATCATTGAGTGAATTGACTTTCTAATCATAACAAACGATGTCAAGTTCGATAAGTCTTTTTTTTTGTATTTTTTCACAAAGTGGTCAAACCACTTTTGTAAAATGCAATAACGCTTTGATGCATAAACGTAAAAAACCTTTCCTTCAGAACAAAGGAAAGGTTTTTTATCATTACATTATGGGCGATCGTTTGGATGATCGAGGTTAGGACCTTTATGATCGTCTGGATCGATCGGGTAATCATCTTGTTGTGCTAAATCGTTTTCTGGCAATGCACCTTTTGGTGTACCATGTGTCGTCTCATCCGTTGAAGATGAACGCGCTGAACGTGGTGCACGATCTGGTGTAACATCATCAGCTGCTTGTGAAGCTGCACCTTTTGCTGCATCTTTTAAGCTCGGTGATGATGAAGTCGATGCCGACTTACTTGGAAGGTTCGATGTGTCGACTTCCGTATTCTCTGCTTTCTTTTGGAGACGATCGAGGTAACGCGATGCATTATCACGTCCACCAAGACCAAAGGCAAGACCGAATGCAAGTGCAAGTGCCCCTAGGATCAAGATGAAGGCTGAGTTGACGATCGTATCAGCAACACCTAGTTGATCAAGTGCCATGAAGACAGCAAGTGCAAGAATCGCATACTTTGCAACGCTTGAGAGGACTTTTAGTTCAGAGTTGCCGAACAGGCTGTCCATCGTACGTTTGACGAGGTTGCTGACGATGATCCCGATTGCGAGGATGATGATCGCTGTCAAGACGCTCGGTAAGAATGCAAGGACGGCACGACCGAGGTCGACCATGAAGTCAAGACCAATCAAGTTGAAGGCTTCGACGACGAAGAGAACGACGATAACGATCTCAACGAGTGCACCAACGATGGAAGCTGGTGATGTAGAAGCTTGGTTTGCATCCCACGTACCGATTTTCAAGTGACGTGTCAGGTTGTTGAAACCAAGACGTGATAAGAGATCCGTAACGAATTTCTTGATGAAACGTCCGACGTAAAGACCGACAAGAATCAGAACGACACCGACGATGATGTTTGGAATCATACCGAGGACATCGTTCAACATGTTGATCGCTGGTCCTGTGATTCCTTTAATGTTCAATTGATCAAGAGCTGAAATCGTGATTGGAATCAGAATCAAAATGAAGACGACTGTTCCAAGAATCGACGAAAGTGATTTCGCATCTTTTTGATCCGTTGACCCAAGGTTGAAGCGAGCTGCAAATTTATCCGTTCCAACAGCATGAAGGAAATTCGTCACGATATCGCGGACGATTTTCGCTACAAGGAAACCAACGAAGAAGATGGCTGCCGCCGCAATCAAGCGTGGAATGAATCCAAGGAATGACGATAACAATTGGCTGAACGGTTGTGAGACACTCTCAATGTTCAACGCACCGAGGACACCCGGTAGGAACAGAAGTAAGACGAGATAGAAGACAATTTCTCCCGCGATTTTCGGGTAAGACGATAAGTCCGTCTGACCTTGAAGCATCTTGTTCGAACGTACTTTATCGTTCGCCATCAGCTTCGTTCCTGCTTTGACGATGATCATGCGAAGAACGACCGCGATGACGTACGCCAAGAGAAGGATAAGTGCTGCTTTCAAGATATTCGGGATTGCCGCGAGTAATGTACTCATCGTATCTGCGAGTGGTCCAGCAATGATGTTCAGATCAAGGATGTTGAAGACCAAGATGAGAACAAACACCATGAGAACCCAAAAGACGACGGTCCCGATGATTTTTTCAGGTGTCCACTTCTTCTTCTTTGGTGGTGTACCTTCTTTTTGAGGTGCCAACTTGTTGACGACCCCAGACTTCTCTAACGCTTTTTGAATTCCGTTCGCAATCAGCTTGGCAATGAGCCAGCCAATCAAAAAGACGATGATCGCTCCAAGCAAGTTGCCGAGTGATCCGAGAATGCCGTTTAAGTTCAACGACGTTCCATTCCAAATGTTATTCATCCTGCCACACTCCTTCACCTAAATAAATTTATATATTTCTGACACTTCTTTAATTTCCCCAGGTAAATGATTTATTAAACCCGTGTTCGTACCAGAATGTGGCGTTTCTTGTTTTCAATACAAAAAACTGGATGGCATATGCTGCCACCCAGTCCGTCGTATCATGATGTTTGTTGGTTCAAAACCGTGCGCATCGCTGCATATCCACCGTCAATATTAATGACATCCTTGAATCCGAGTGACTGTAATACACTAACCGCCATCCGGGAACGAACGCCAGATGCACAGTGAACAGCAAACGGTCGATCCGTTGGCAGTTCATCCTGACGCGCTACTAATTTTCCTAAGAGAATGCGTTGTGCTTGATCGTAATGTTGACTGTCCCACTCTGTTTTATTCCGGACGTCGAGGACGTAGACTTCTTCTCGCTCTGCAGCTGCTAGCGCTTCTTCTGCTGCCCAGTCCTCATAACGTTCCGTTAACATCGATCCTGGTACCGCCTGATGATCTGCCCAGTGGGTGACGCGATCGAGTCCAATCGATTGGAGATCTCGTTGAATGGTTTTGCGTTGCTCTGGCGTCGACAGAATCGCGATATCATGGTCAAAATCGAGTAACCAACCAGCCCAAGTGACGAACTTATCATCATACGGAATATTGATAGTTCCTGGAATATGTCCATCCCGGAACGACTGACCATCTCGCGTATCGACGATCTGCATCGAAGACGTCCACGCTGTTGGATCCTCGTTCGTCACGAGTTCTGGAATTTTAGTCGTCAAGGCGATGCCTTCTTTATTCACGCGTTTCATCATCGCGAAATAGTTCGGTGGTTCTGGTTGATCCGTCGTCAATTCTTTGATGAACGCAGTCTCATCCTCGACTTGCAATGCCCAGTTCGTCGCTTTTTCATATCCGACCGTCGATGTCGGAACTGCTCCGAGTGCTTTCCCACAAGCACTACCGGCACCATGTCCTGGCCAAACTTGGACAAAATCAGGTAACGCCTTGAAACGTTTTAACGACGCAAACATTTGCTTTGCCCCAACGGCTGTCGTTCCTTTAATACCAGCTGCTTCTTCTAGTAAATCGGGACGTCCGATGTCTCCGACGAAGACGAAATCTCCTGTGAAGATGCCCATCGGTACTTGTTGATTCCGGTCGAATAATAAGAAAGAGATATGTTCTGGCGTATGCCCCGGGGTATGCATGACTTCAAGCGTCACATTTCCGACTTTGAACCGGTCACCGTCTTTAACAAGGACATGGTGAATATCCGAGACGAATTGATATTTCCAGTTGTCGTCTCCTTCATCTGACAGATAAGCCGTCGTGTCGTAACGTTTGGCAAACTCTTGTGTGCCCGAGACGAAGTCCGCGTGAATATGCGTTTCCGCCGTAGCGGTGATCCGGAGCCCTTCTTTTTCTGCGACCTCTAGATACGGTGTAATATTCCGGGCAGGATCGATGACGATCGCTTCTCCTGTCATTTGACACCCGACCATGTATGACGCCTGCGCTAATTTTTCATCATAAAAATATCGTAACAACATTGTGCATACCCCCTCTAGTGTATTAAACGATTGTTCCTTCGTAGCTCATCATACCGCCGCTGACATTCGTCACGTCGAATCCTGCTTGCTCGAGATACATCGCTGCATTCATGCTGCGACCACCAGATAGGCAGATGATATGGACCGGACGTGACGCGTCGAGTTCATCCGTCCGTTCTGTCAATTCGGATAACGGAACGTTTTTAGCTTCAGCGATATGTCCGCTTTCATACTCATCGGTTTCACGAACATCAATCAATTGGATGGCACTTTCGGTTAACACCTGCTGTAATTGTTCTGTCGTCATTTGTTTCATCAAGATTCCTCCTAGTAGATGCCTCTCGGCTGTTAAGTTGTTGAATTTAATATACCCCCTACCGTATATAAGTTCAAGAAAAATGCACACAAAAAAACAGCATCGTCTAAAAGACGACACTGCCCTAACTTAAACGACTTCCTTTTCAGAGAATTGACTGTTGTACAGATCCGCATAAAAACCATCTGCCTCGAGTAATTCTTCATGTGTGCCCTGCTCGATGACACGCCCTTGATTCATGACGAGAATCAAATCGGCATCCTTGATTGTCGACAGACGATGGGCAATGACGAAGCTCGTCCGTCCTTCCATCAAGCGACGCATCGCTTGCTGGATGAAGACTTCCGTCCGTGTATCCACACTAGAGGTCGCTTCATCGAGAATCATGATTGGCGGATCGGCAAGAACGGCCCGCGCGATCGTTAACAACTGTTTCTGACCTTGCGAGATGTTCGAGGCTTCCTCGTTCAAGACGGTATCATACCCGTCCGGCAACGTTCGGATGAAGTGATCGGCGTGTGCTGTTTTGGCTGCCGCGATGATTTCCTCCTCGGTTGCTCCACTTTTACCGTAAGCAAGATTATCCCGGATCGTACCGTTGAAGAGCCACGTATCTTGTAAGACCATCCCGAACGTCGTCCGTAAGTCTTCGCGTGACATCTCGCGGGTATCGATACCGTCAATCCGGATCGTCCCCCCGTTCAACTCATAAAAGCGCATTAATAGATTGATCATTGTCGTTTTACCGGCACCCGTCGGACCAACGATTGCGACCGTTTGTCCCGGTGCGACATCGATGTTCATATCCTCGATCAAGAGGTCGGTTCCGTAACCAAAATCAACGTGTTCGAACGCGACCGCTCCTTCAGCCTGCGTGAGACGATGTGTCGTCACTTCCTTGGTCTCTTCTTCTTCGTCCAATAATTCGAAGACACGTTCTGCTGCTGCGACGGTCGATTGGACGATGTTCGCGATGTTCGCCGTCTGAGTGATCGGTTGCGTGAACTGGCGTGTATAGGTGATGAATGCTTGGATATCCCCGATCGAGATCGCCCGTTGTGTGACAAGAATCCCACCGACGATACTGATCAGAACGTAACTGATATTCCCGATGAACATCATCATCGGCATGATGATCCCGGAGATGAACTGCGCTTTACGCCCTGCTTCATACAATTCTTCGTTGACGGCATCAAATTGCTCGACCGCTTTACGTTCATGTCCGAATGCCTTGACGACCGAGTGTCCGGTATACATTTCTTCGACGTGTCCGTTCAATTGACCGAGCGTTCGCTGTTGATCGGCAAAGTATTTTTGGGATCGTTTCAAAATCGGACGAATCGCAAAAATTGAAACGGGTAACGAAACGAGTGAAATCAATGTTAACAGCGGACTGATCGTCAACATCATGATCAAAATCCCGACGATTGTCACGATCGAGGTGATGAACGATGTCACACTTTGTTGCAAGGTACTGCCGATCGTATCGATATCGTTCGTCACGCGGCTGAGCGTCTCCCCGTTCGGACGACCATCGTAGTACTTCAACGGTAGGCGTTCGAGTTTATGATTGACGTCCTCGCGTAAATCGTAGACCGTTTTTTGAGCGATACCCGACATTAAATACTGTTGCAAGTAATTGAACAGACTACTGATGATATACAGTCCAGCGAGCCAGAGCAGGATCTGTCCGATTTTCGTGAAATCGATTGCTGCTCCCGGCACACCTTGGAACTTCGCATATGCCCCTTCAAACAATTCCGTGATTGCCGTCCCCATGATTTTCGGACCGGCAATCATGAAGACCGTACTGAGGATGGCTGCAAGGAAGACACCAACGAGTGCCGTCCGACGCGGACGCAGATACCGAAGCAAACGACGGAACGTTGCTTTGAAATCCTTTGGTTTTTCTCCGAGCATCATCATATTTCCGCCACCGGGACCACCAGGCGGAGGACCGCCGGCAGGTCGTTTTTTCTCACTCATGCGATTTCCTCCTCTGATAGTTGTGACTTCACGATTTCCTGATAGACGGCGTTGTTCGCAAACAATTCATCATGCGTTCCGATTCCGGCGACTTTCCCTTCATCCAGGACGATGATTTGATCGGCATCGATGACCGTGCTGACACGTTGAGCGACGATCAAGACTGTCGCTTCGCGTGTTTCTTCTCGTAAGGCTTTTCGAAGTGCGGCATCAGTTTTAAAGTCGAGCGCTGAAAAACTGTCATCAAAGACATATAGATCTGGTCGACGAACGAGTGCTCGGGCAATCGACAACCGTTGTTTCTGTCCACCGGAGACATTTGATCCACCTTGTTCGATCCGAGCGTCGTAGCCGTCCGGCATCCGTTCAATGAAATCGGTCGCTTGTGCGATTTGCGCCGCATGCGCGACTTCTTCGTCTGTCGCGTCCTCTTTCCCGAAGCGAATGTTTTCCGCGATCGTACCCGTGAACAATAACGCCTTTTGGGGAACGAAGCCGATTTTCGACCGTAGTTCCTCTTGGGGTACATCCTGGCTCTCAACACCGTTAACCCGGATACTCCCTTCCGTCACGTCATAAAAACGAGGAATCAAATTAACGAGCGTTGATTTACCGGAACCCGTTCCCCCGATCACAGCTGTTACTTCACCTGGTCGTGCCGCAAAACTGATATCGGATAAGACAGGTGTCTCAGCACCTGGGTAACGGAATGTGACACGATCAAAGACGAGCGTTCCTTTTTCACGGTCAGCGGTTTGTGTACCTTCATCTGTCATCGTCGGAGTCATCTCGAGGACTTCATTGATCCGTTTCGCCGAGACGGCTGCCCGCGGAATCATGACGAACATGACCGATGCCATGACGAGAGCGAACATAATTTGCATGACGTACTGAATGAACGCCATCAAGTCCCCAATCTGCATACCCCCATTGTCGATCCGAATTCCCCCGAACCAAATGACACCGACGACCGTCAAGTTCATGACGAGCATCATCACCGGCATCAAGAACGCCATGATTTTATTGACCTTGATCGAGACTTCTGTCAAATCGGCGTTTGCTTTCGTTAATCGCACTTGCTCATCGCGTTCCCGGTTAAAAGCACGGATGACACGGATTCCGGTCAAGTTCTCACGTAGGACGAGGTTCAGACGGTCGAGTCGTTTTTGAACCTTTCCGAACAACGGAACCCCTTTCCACAAAATCAATAGGATCGAAAGCACAAGGACCGGCATCGCTGCGACGATGACGAGCGATAGTTTGGCGTCTTTTGAAACAGCCATGATCAATCCACCGATGAACATGATTGGTGCACTGACGACCATCCGTAACATCATGATGACGACTTGTTGAACTTGTGTGATATCGTTCGTCGTCCGTGTAATCAATGACGCCGTTCCGACTTGATCGAACTCTTGCAGGGAAAATCGTTCAACATGGTTGAAGACTTGGCGACGGATATCCCGTCCGAGTCCCATTGATGCCTTCGACGAATAATAACTAGCGGCAACTGCGGCTAACGCCCCGATGCCGGTAATTCCGAGCATGACGGCACCAATCTTCCAAATGTAGGCGGTATCGCCAGTGACGACACCTTTATCAATGATATCCGCCATCAGTGTCGGCAAATAGAGATCAGACATCGATTGTGCGAAAACCAAGACGAGCACCGCGAGTACTGCCCATTTATACACCGTCAATCGTTTGAGTAACTTAATCATCCGAGCATCCTCCTTTCATTTCTGGCTGTAAGATACGTCCGATGCCTTCTGCAATCTGAGCATGCGTCGCAAGCATCTGTTCGAATACCTCTTGATCAATCGTCTCTAGGACCTGTTCGAGTTGACGTTGCATCCCCTTCTCTTGTTCTTGAATCTCCGTCACGAATTGTTGTCCTTGATCACTAAGCGATAGGACGACTTCTCGTCGATTTTCAGGATTCGTCTCCCGAATGACCCAACCAGACTGAACGAGGCCCTCAATCGACTGACTCAGTGTGCTCTTTGGTAAATGCGTATGTGTCGCGAGTGCTTTTTGCGAGATCGGTCCACGTGGCGCAATCGTCATCAAGCTATGAAATTGCGGTAAACTGAGTCCGTTTTCCTGCGCCGTCTGGTGTGCTGCTCGAACGAGATGTCGTTGTACATTCCAAAACGACTGCATCATCGCCGTTGAACGAACCGTTTCCGTTTGCTCCATCCTGTTTCGCCCCCTTGTTCCATTTCAAATCGTTCCAAAAGGAACAATTACTTATATGAATTAAAATACGCTGATTATTTCTAGTTGTCAACGAAAGGCAATGTGAAAAATCACATAGTTTTGTTATGCTTTTGTAGAGAAGAATGGAGATAGATGAGACATGAGATGGGATTATATGAAGTACCGTTTCGTTCGATTGAACAAGGGCTGAAAACGGTCGAAATTCGACTCAATGATCTGAAACGCCAACAAGTACAAGTCGGTGATCAGATTCAGTTCACGCATACGGAGACGAACGAGACGCTACTCGTCCAGGTGACGAAACAGGAGACATTTCAAGATTTTCAAGCACTGTATGAACACGTATCACAGGAATCCATCGACTGCGTCGGTTGGTCGATCGATGAACTCGTAACATCTACGTATACGATTTATTCAGCGGAAGCCGAGCAACAGTACGGAGCACTGGCTCTTCATATCGAGTTATTGCCATGACGAATTGTAATATTAAG
>NZ_DGYQ01000019.1:0-37246 GCF_002396765.1 Exiguobacterium sp. UBA5002 | reverse complement strand
AGTTCACTCCTACAGGAAAAAGCGCATTTATGCGATGTCAGAGACAAACGAGACCCGTTTCCTGCTCGAATAGAGCGGGAAAACTGGCTTGTGTCTCGCCTGAGGAAAGGGCGTGAAAAGATGCGTCATTTTTTGGAGTCAGCTCTGTTGTCTACAATTTTTTTGTTTATTAATAGGCAACCTGTCCCATCCGAACGCCACAAAACGTATGCAAGGTGACCGGATCCTGTAGATTCGTTCGTTCCAACATATCGTTTAAGAGCAAGGCACAGACGTAGGCATCCTCTTTCGCATCATGGTGCTGGAAAGAGACGTTGAGGAATTCTGCCATCGTATTCAATCGATGGTTTGGCAACCACGGATACAGTTTGCGGGATAATTTGACCGTGCAACCGTACGTAAAAGCGGGCATCTGGTACATATCGTATTTTTGAATCGCTTTTTGGAGCGCCCCCATATCAAATGATGCATTGTGGGCGACGACCAGTTGAGCACCTGCGATTAAATCGTATAAGCCATGTGCTTCCATCGCTTCAGGTAACGTCGGTGCATCGAAGACATCACTCGGACGAATTCCATGAACCCGGATGTTTCCGGCGTCGAAGTTCTCTTCTGGATTGATTAAGACCTGTTTACTCTCCGTGACGCGACCGTTGGAGAGGACGGACCAACCAAACGCACAAATGCTTCGGCTATTCCGATTTGCCGTTTCAAAGTCAATCGCTAATGTGTACATACAGCAGACTCCTTTCTGTCATTCACTAGTAACAGAATACATGTTCGTATTATAGAAGTCCATTAAAAAAGACCATCTGCAAGGCAGATGATCTGATATCCATTCCAGTCACTTCGCGGTGGCGACTTTTTGTTCCTCTGCGACGTATTCCTCCGGTTTAAATAACAGAACGCGATCTTTATAGGCGAAGACAAGGGCCGTCAAAACAGCCATCGCATCAGCAATCGGGAAAGCGAACCAGACCCCGTTGACACCGAAGAACAGGGGTAAAATCAGGACGAGTGGAATCGTGTATAACGTTTGGCGTGACAAGGACAAGAATAAAGCGACTTTTGCTTTGGCGAGCGATTGATACATCCCGTTGACAATCATTTGAATCCCGTAGACGAACGATAGAGCGAATAAAATGCGCATCGCACTCGAGCCTTCCTGCAGCAGTGCTGCTTCTTCCGTGAACAAGCCGACCCAAAAACGGGGGAACAGTTGAATCAGTAACCACAAGCTGATTGATAACGATAAGCCGTAACGGATTGCGAGTTTGATGGCAAGCGACATCCGGCTAAATTGCCGAGAACCGAAATTATACCCGACGATCGGTTGCATCCCTTGTACGATCCCCATGATCGGCATACCGACAAGCGCCATGAACTTATTGATGACCGCAAACGTCGCTAGTTCTGTCGTACCCCCGTACCGGACGAGCATATGGTTGACGGTGATGAACAAAATCGATTGAGAAACCTGCATGATGAACGACGATGATCCGATTTGCATCATCCGAAACGTTAAACGGAAATCGGGTTTGAAAGCATTTCGATCGAGTGTTAACCCCGTTTGCCGACGTTTCGTAAAGAAGAATCGGAAAACAAGTGCAGCACCGACGATTTGTGCAACGACTGTCCCGAGTGCAGCACCTTGGATGCCCCAATCAAGACCAAAGATGAACAGCGGTGTTAGGACGATGTTGATTGCAACCGTCGTCAGCATGACGCGCATCTGATAGTTCGCGCGTCCTTCTGCACGTAACATGGCACTCGACGCCATCGTCAACATGAAGAACGGAGATCCGATCAAGAGGACGCGTAAGAAATCGATACTATACGGCATGATCTCATCTGTCGCTCCAAAGAGACGAAGTAACGGTTCGACGAAGATGAAAGCACTGATGATGGCGAGCATACTGATGAAGAAAACCGCTATCAAGACGTTGGCATAAGCACGACTGGCACCATCCGTTTGTTTTTGACCAAGCCGTTGTGATGCAATTGCAGCCCCCCCGATACCGATTGAGTTAGCGATCGCCATCAACACGAGCTGGACCGGGAAAGCGATTCCGACAGCGGCGACGGCAGCCGTACCGATACCTTGAGCGACGAAAATCGTATCGACGATATTGTAGAGTGCCGTGACGAGCATCCCGACCATCGCCGGTAAAGAGAGACTAAGTAAGAGCTGATTGACAGGTGCTTCACCCAGGCGGGCAGTATTTTTATTCATGGAAGGAGAGCCTCCTTTTTTAGACAAGTGGTAAGTAGGGTTTTACTCAGAGTAGTCGCTTCTTTGATGAGATGCAAGAAATCACTCTAGTCAATGTGTTTGCTCCATGAAAAAAGGATGCGCTATGAAGCGCATCCGATGGAACTAGATTCAAGATGGTGTAGGGAGATAACCTTTCGAGTACTCGAAAGCAATGAATAAAATGGCATCGAGCGCCAAGTAAGCAAGGAGCGTGATCGTTTGTTGTTTTTTCGGCATCTGGTGATACTGGACGGACTCTTCAGCGAGTCGGAGCGGCTCGATTCGCTGATCGATTCGTCGCAACAACGCATCGTAGTCGTTCGCAGCATCATATTGATACCGTAACAGATCGTCCGCTTCCTGACGTGCCTCTTCCGGACTCGCTTGTCGCAAATCTTGTAAATCGAGACGAAGTGACCAAGCAATCGGGTCGTACGTACTTTCGACCGTTTGTTCTTCCTCCACTTCCGGTGCAAGAGCGACTTCCACGTTTGCACGTTCTTGTTCCGCCTTTGCGCGTAAGACACGTTCGCGTGCAGCACGGTATAACATCAAGGTCGATCGGTTCTCTTCATATTGTTTTGCGAACTTATACCGTTTCCAGACAGCACTACCGCCGAAGAAAGCGATCAAGAGCAGAATCAAGCTGAAGTTCGTGAGGCCGTAAGCAATCAAGGCAGCAAGACCCGCAACCCAAACGATGATCGGAAGTCCCGCAAGAATCCGTCCGCCGTCAAGCGGACTGACGGGAAGTAGGTTGAAGAGATTCAATAGAGCTCCGAGATGGAAGATGACGAGCCAAAAGTCATTTCCCGTCACAGCGTATCCAATCGCAAGCGGAATCAGGGACACGAGACCCGCGAGTGGTCCACCGTACGCAAGAATCGCTTCTTGTTTTGGTGTCCGGAACGTATCTTTGATCCCGATGACGGCTCCCATGAACGGTACGAAAATCGCAGGACCCGTTTTAAAACCGAGTCGTTTCGCAGCGAGTAGATGTCCCATCTCATGAATGAATAGGAGATAGAGTAATCCGACTCCGAACCAGACACCGAATACTTGAGCGTAAAAGAGAAGCGAAACTCCGAACGAAATCAGAGTGCCTCCAAACTTCGAAAGTTTCAATAAGGCAAGGATGACCTTTCCTTTCGTTAAGAGAAAGGCGCCGGCAACAGCAAGTCCACCCCAACGTTTTTTAGCCATCGTGAAATTCCTTCTTTCATCATGTGACGTTCTTCCTTAAGTGTACGACACAAATGTAGAAAAAGTTTCATTTAGACTGCTCGGGAATCAGATAGAAACAACTGCCATCTGGCTGACGCGCTTCACTACCGACCTGAAAATGGTGTGTCGTCGCAAGTGCAGCGGCAATCGACAATCCGAGCCCACTTCCTGAACGATCGCGTGCTGCATCAAGTCGGTAAAACCGGTCAAATAACCGGGCACGTTCTTCGTTCGTTAGAGATGTCCCGCGGTCAAGGACAGCAAGTCGCTCCTTGCGAAGATGTAATTCAGGAGAAGTGGCATATTTCAGGGCGTTATCGATATAAATCGTCAAGATGCGTAGTACCGCTTCGCGATTCGCCCGGATCGTTCCAGAGGCATCAACAGGGATGATCGTCCCTGTCACGTGATACATCCGATCGGCGAGTTCGCTCCCAAGCTCGGCTAAATCGATCTCTTCAACAGATGTTTCTTCATACCCGAGACGAGACAGTTCGAGCATGGGCTCGATCAAGGTCGTCCGCATCGCGCGCGTCTCCTGCAAGATGTGTTCAATCGATTCATCGAGGACGTCCGGCTTCGTTTTTCCCCATCGTTTCAACAATTGTGTATAGCCTTCGATGACGGTCAATGGTGTCTTCATCTCATGCGAGACATCGGCGACGAATTGCCGTTGTTGTTCCATTGTCTGATCGACACGCCCAATCATCTGATTGAAGACATGACCGAGGCGACCGATTTCATCATCGCGTTCGGTCTGCACAGTCTCAAGCGTTCCAGAAGACGAGATCCGTTGCATCGTATCATTCAGTTGTCTGAGCGGGCGGAGCGTCTGATATGCAATCCAGAAGCTACCGATGAACGCGATGACGATTCCGACGACCAACACGATGGTGAAGGTCAAGATGAGTGTCGAGACCGTATCATCGACGCTTTCATCTTCGAATAAATAGGCTTGATCCTGATAGACGATACCGAACCAATCGCCAGACTTGAAAGGTTCGTTCGAGCGCGGGATACCGGGGAGGTCACTTGCTCGTACGTCTCCGTTAACGGTAGACGAGTCGTCATCCTCTTCATCGTTTGAAATGCCCCATCGTCCATCTTCGTTCGATAAGACGACGGAATCTTCATGAAGCGTCAGTAATGCCCGGACTGATGAATCATCCTCCATCAATTCCTCTGCCTGTTCAAGCTGCGTATAACGGGATTCAATCAAATGATTGCGGACGACGAAGGTCACGACGATGAACGAAAGCAGTAATAAAAGTGTCGTAAAGGCGGTGACGGATAAAGCGAGTTTCGTTCGAAGCTTCATGGCGTCGCCTCCCGTAGCACATACCCCACCCCACGAACGGTCTGAATCAAAGCAGGAGGGTGGGCATCGACTTTTTTCCGAAGATAACGGATGTAGACGTCGACGATATTCGTCTCGCCGAAGTAATCGTACCCCCAGACGCGATTTAGGATTTGTTCGCGTGTCAGGACATGTTCCTTGTTTTCGAGTAAATACGTCAGGAGTTCGAACTCACGTGGTGTCAAATCGAGTCGCAATTCATCGCGAAATGCTTCGTGTCGATCAAGGTCGAGTACAAGATCAGCGAATTGTAACGTGCGCGATGCGTTATTCGTTGAAGCGGGAGTGCGGAGTAACGCCCGGATCCGGGCAAGGAGTTCCTCCATTTCGAACGGTTTCGTCACATAATCATTCGCACCAAGATCAAGTCCTGCGACCTTATCGTAAACTTCCCCACGTGCTGTTAGCATAATGACAGGGACATGAATGCCTTTTCCACGGAGCCTGCGCAACACCTCGAAGCCGCTCAGCTCCGGCATCATCACGTCGAGTAAGACGAGATCAACCGAATGCTCAGCGGCAGCGAGACCATCTTTTCCGTTAGAGGCGACACGTGTCGCGTACCCGGCATATTGGAGTTCGAGTTCAAGGAGGCGTGCGATTTTCGCATCGTCCTCAACGATTAAGATGGTGGTTGGCATAAACATCCTCCTTTAATGATCATTCATCGATTTCTGTCACTTCGTCTGACGCGTTCAACTCAAGTTTGACGGAACCACCGACTCGGACGTCATCATCTTGTTCCATGTTTGATGCACGAGAGTACGATTTTTGCGTACCATTCTGTTCGATGATGATCTCTTGATTCGTTATTTTAGCGAGCGTGCCGCGGACTTCTTGCTCCCGTGCATCGTCACGGTCTTCGTCACGTGTAGCATTACGATCCTCGTCGTCGTCTTCCCGATCAAGCTCACGGACTTGACCGTCCGCATTCAATTCGATTTTCACGATATCCCCAGGTTTCGCAGCGTCACGTTCCGCACGATCTGCAATCGCGTAGACCGTCTCTTGTCCATCTTGTTCGAGTGTCAATTCACTTTGTGATAGGGCGCGAAGGATGCCGTATCGTTCATTCGCATCATCCGATGAATCATCTGAGCGATTGCCATCGTCCTCTCGGTCATTCCGATCATCTTGATCTTCTCGCTCAAGTTCCGTGATTTGCTGATTTGCATTCAGATCGATTTTGACCCAATCACCTTCTTGCACGGCTTCGCGTTCGACTGAAGAAGCAAAGTCATACGTCTGAGCGTCACCATTGACGTCGATCGTCATCGAACGATCCGATAGTTTCTGTAATGTGCCTTCGAGTTCCTGATCGTCACGCATCGAAGCTGGAAGCTTTTGTTCGACTTGGCGCGAAGCAGCTTCGACTTTTTGCTCTGCCTGCTGTGAAGTAGTGACCGTCGAGTTGACGAGAGAGTGTCCTGGACCTGTGAAGAGTAGGAACGCACCGGCTCCTGTTAAGACTGTACCCGTTACGGCAAGTGTAGCGATTCCTTTTTTGAAGCGTTTATTCCCTTTATCTGTTCGTTTTGCAGTCATGATGATGTCCTCCTTTAGTAGTGGCTGTTGTTCTTATACATAGAATAACCAGACCACGTGAAAGGAAGCTGAGGAACAGATTAGAATTTGATGAGAATTAGATCGTCTTGATGACTCGGGCTGGATTTCCACCGACGACGCTGTTTGCCGGTACATCCTTGACGACGACACTACCTGAGGCGATGACAGCATTATCTCCGATCGTCACACCGGGATTGATGACCGCACGTCCACCGATCCAGACATTATTTCCGATGACGACCGGTTTTCCGAATTCATAACCGCTGTTGCGTTCGACAGGATCGAGTGGATGGGTCGCAGTATAGATATGTACTCCTGGAGCAAGCATGCAGTTGTCACCAATCGTAATCGGGCAAATATCGAGCAAGATACAGTCATAATTGGCATAAAAGCGAGCCCCTAACGTAATGTTGTAGCCATAATCACATTTAAAGGTCGGTTCAATGTAAAAGTCGGTCTGCTCCGTCTGGAATAATTGTTGAAGAAGTGCTTTCCGTTTAGTCCCATCATGAACACTCAATTGATTGAACTCATAACAGAGCGATTGTGCCCGGATACGGTCAGCTACGAGTTCCGGATCTTGTGCTAAGTAGAGTTCCCCTTGAATCATCTTTTCTTTTTCAGTCATCTGATTCACTCCTTCATCGTTATTACTCTCATTAGACTAAATGGTGCTTCGTGATGCAACTGATATCCCGTTAAG
The DNA here is from genome assembly GCF_002396765.1 of Exiguobacterium sp. UBA5002. Lineage (NCBI taxonomy): Bacteria > Bacillati > Bacillota > Bacilli > Caryophanales > Exiguobacterium > Exiguobacterium sp. UBA5002. Next base: position 30,142 of record NZ_DGYQ01000019.1, on the reverse strand, counting down.
ACACGCGAAAACAGGATAGCCGAAGCTATCCTGTCGAGATTCACTCCTTATGCTAATTCGATTCCGCCTGTGACACCATAGATTTGCGCCGTGACATAGCTTGCAGCGTCTGAAGCGAGGAAGACATACACATCCGACAGTTCGACCGGTTGACCACTTCGTTTCAGTGGTGTTTCCTGTCCGAACTCTGGAATGTTCTCGCTTGGCTGACCACCCGAGATTTGAAGTGGTGTCCAAATCGGACCAGGTGCGACGGAGTTGACACGGATTCCTTTTGGCGCGACTTGTTTAGCGAGTCCACGCGTGAAACCGTTGATGGCAAACTTCGTCGAAGCGTAATCCAAGAGATTCGCGCTTGGATTATATCCTTGGACAGATGTCGTCGTGATAATCGAAGCGCCTTCCTTTAAGAGTGGCAAGGCTGCCTTGACGACCCAGAAGAGGGAGAAGACGTTGATTTCGTATGTCTTGCGTAATTGCTCCGTCGAAAGGTCGAGAATGTTTTCGACAGCTTGTTGTTTACCCGCGACAAGTGCCAAAATGTCGAGTCCACCGAGTGATTCATGTGCTTCTTTGACGAGTTGTCCACAGAACGCTTCATCACTTAAATCACCAGGTAAGAGATATGCTTTTTGTCCCGCTGCTTCAACGAGTGCTTTGACCTCTTCAGCATCCTGTTGTTCTTCCGGTAAGTAGTTAAGGACGATATCAGCCCCTTCACGAGCGTAGGCGATTGCTGCTGCTCGGCCGATGCCGGAGTCGCCACCCGTAATCAATGCTTTTTTGCCGATCAATTTGCCAGAGCCTTTATAACTCTCTTCGCCACAATCGGGAACAGGTTCCATTTTTGCTTGAACCGCTGGTGCGTCCTGATATTGTTTTGGGAAATCGTCATTGAAGTATTGTGTTAACGGATTTTTCGATGCAGCCATGTAAACATTCCTCCTGAAAGTTGGTTTTGGTATAGCGTGTATGTTCCCTCAACAGGTCGGATTAAACGTTTCTGATGATAGTAAATTTGGAAATTGATGGTTTACACTCGAAAAAGAGGAGTGTGAAGAAGATGATTACTGGATTGTATGAAGCTCATTTACCGGTCAAAGAACTTGAACGATCAATTGTCTTTTACGAAGAGTTAGGTCTTGAATGTGCGTTCCGAAATGAACGCGTCGCTTTCTTTTGGATCGAGCACGGTAAGAGTTGGTTGGGGCTATGGAAAGCAGGTCAAGCTGAGTTACCGTATCATCCGTCGATTCGCCATGTTGCGTTTCGGATGGAGCATGAAAATATCGACAAAGCACAGGACTGGTTAAAGGAGAGAGGGATTGAAGTTCGATCAGCCTTCGGTGTAGCAGGAGCAAATCAACCGCTCGTTCTCGATAATCATCCACATGCGCACGCAGCAATCTACTTCGAGGATCCAGATGGTAATTCACTCGAATTGATCGCACCGTTACGCTTTGATATGGAGACGATGAACGGAACGATGTCGTATCAGGACTGGCAGCATCTTTATCAGATTGAAACGGAAAAATGAAGAGGTGACTGTAACGTTCAGTCATTGATTACGCATTCAAATCGCAAACTGCATGACGTGTTCTTTTATAGAAAACGGTTCGAAATGAACAAAAAGTGCAATCTTTCTCCTCATAATAGAGAAAAATTGCACTTAATCTATCTTGCAATAAATTTAGACACGAGCTGATTGGCGCTCGCTCATTGCTTGTAGAGCTGCTTGGTTTAGTAAGTTCCACGGTTTGTTGTAGTGCGGTTGGAAGAAGAAATCGACGAAAGCGAGCTCTTCAAGTGTCATGTCATTTTGAATCGCGACAGAAAGTGTGTTCATTGCCTGTGTCAAATCAACTTTTGAGATGATTTGTGCACCGACGACACGATGTGTTGCCGTCTCGAAGACGAGCTTCAATTGGACGTCTTCTGCTGTTGGCATGAACTCTGGACGATACGCATCTGTAACTGTCGTGCTGCTCACTTCAAGTCCGAACAAGGGTGCCGCTTCTTCTGTCAAACCAGTCGACGCGATGTTCAAATCATATAAGCGAAGACCAGATGTGCCTTGTGTTCCTTGGTAACGAATCTTTGGTGCGAGTAAGTTTTTTCCGATGAGCGTACCCATCCGGACAGCATTCGTTGCGAGTGGAATATAGGCATGTGTCCGAGCTGGGTTGTAATAGACGGCACAGCTGTCACCAGCAGCAAAAATGTTCGGGTTGCTCGTCCGCATATAATCGTCAACGATGATGGCACCGTTCGGTAACATATCGACTTGTCCTTTTAAGAGTTCCGTGCTTGGGCGGAAACCGACACAGAGAATGACGAGATCCGTTTCAAATGTGCCTTTGTCTGTAACGACGTGTGTGACAGCACCGTTTTCTCCTTTGAAGCTTTGGACGGTTTGTCCAAGTTCAAGACGAATGCCGCGATCTGTTAATTCGCGTTCAATGACGTCAGTGAACGAGCGGTCGAGGTATTTGTTGAGAATGCGATCTGCACTGTCGATGAACGTAACATCTTTTCCGTAGGCTTCAAACGCTTCGACGAGTTCAGCACCGATATAGCCTGCACCAACGACCGTGATCCGCTCTGCATCTGATGCTTTTTCGATGATTGTTTGAGCGTGGTGATAGTTTTTACAGAGCTCGATTTGGTTCAACTCAATACCAGGAAGCATTGGAATGATTGGCCAAGATCCAGTCGTCATGATGAGTTTATCGTACGTATCGTGAACGACTTCACCAGTCATGAGGTTTTTCGCAACGATCGTTTGACGTTCACTATCGATTTCAAGTACATCATGTTTCAGACGCATCTCGGCTCCGAGCTCAGCAAGTTCACTTGGTGACGAGTAAAATAGCGATTCCGCGTGCTTGACGACACCACCGACGTGAAGTGCGATCCCACAAGAGAGAAACGATACATTGTCATTCCGCTCATAAACGGTGATCTCGATATCTTGTTGTGAAGCGAGTTCTTTGACTGCTGCTGTTCCTGCGTGTGTACATCCGATGACTGCTACTTTCATGGGTAAAGTCTCCTTTGTGTTTTGTTTGTGATGTAAATCACATTCATTTGATATACTTAGTGTAATCCTTCACAAGTTCACTTTCAAGTAGTTTGTTCAACGTTGAGCATAATCTTGTCTAAATTGTGAATGAGTGAGCAAAAGTATTTGGATTATGTGAAGAATGCGTAAAACTGTTTTAGTTACTGAAATTCGGGTTATAATGAAAATAGATTTTTAATGAAGGGGTGGAAACCGATGGATACCGAGAGGACCAATCATCTATTCAGCTTACCTGATTTTTAGCAGTACCGGTCATAACGAACAGACGGTAATGGCTTATAAAAATCAGGGAGAGCGAAAATAGATGAATACCCAAACGGGACGTATAAAACCTCTCCCACGATGTAAACGGGAGAGGACAATAAAACATGAAACGAATCGCAACCATCTTAACCGGTACGCTGATCATGGCGTTCGGTTACTACACATTGAATGAACAGTTCGGATTAGCAGAAGGCGGCTTCATCGGATTATCGTTGCTCGGTCGATACTTTTTTGATATCAATCCTTCGATCTCAATGATCGTGCTCGATATTCCATTTTTCATCGGTGCCTTGTACTTCAAAGGGAAACGTTTCGTCAGCGAAGCGTTACTCTCAGCAGGTGCGTTATCAGTCTTTTATGAGATGTGGCACCGACTCGATTTGTTCCACTTTCCAGAACAGGCTTGGCCAGCGACGCTCATCGCAGCGATCGCTAGCGGAATCGTGACCGGATATGGTCTCGGACTTGTTTTGAAAAGTGGAGCGGCAACAGGTGGAGACGATTTGCTATCGATGGGACTCAGCAAATTGACAGGTCTATCGATCGGAACGATCTTGTTCGGACTCGATGCCATCGTGTTAGTGATCTCACTCGTCTATCTGCCGCTCAGCTTAACGTTATATACGTTACTGGCTGTAGCAATCGCTGGACGCGTCGTTGCTGTCATGACACGGGAGCCTATCATCGTACCGGCACCTGTCGTACAAAAAGTCACGCAGTGAGACGAATGAATGTCTAAAAAAATCATGTATCGGATTCGACACCGTCGAGTCCGATTTTTCAGGTTCATTAATTAGAAAATAAGTTCAAAGGAGAACGATTAGATGATTCGACAAGCACATGCTTCTGAAGCACAACAGATTGCCCCGTTGATTGAGCAAGCGATTCATGAGATTGCTGAGACATTGACGGGAACGACAGAAAAAGAAGAAGTTCTAGAAAGGCTCGCTTATTTCGTTTCCCAAACCGGAAACCGGCTCAGTCATGAGAACATCCTCGTGAAAATCATCAAGGACGAAGTAGCGGGCATCGTGATCGCTTATGCCGGAACAGAGGCGAAACAACTCGACGAACCAATTAAAGAACAATTGAAACAGTGGACAGGTCAAGACGTCCAGATCGACGTCGAGACGGAAGGACCGGTCTATTACCTGGATACCTTATCAGTGGATGCGCGTCATGGTGGAAAAGGAATTGGTACGGAACTGTTGCAGGCAGCAGCGGAAGTAGGCGAGAAACAGGGACTACAAGCGTTTACGTTAAACGCTGATCAAACGAACGTTGGAGCGCAACGACTGTATCGCCGTCTTGGCTTTAAACCGGTCCGGACGATTGAAATTAGTGGCGGTACCTTTGATTATATGGAACGTCGTTACGATATACAGCAATGAAAAAACCATGTCGATCTCCACAGTGTCATTCGGGAATCGACATGGTTTTTATAGTCATGCCATCATGGCATCGTTAGTTGATACAAATCGCTTGCGCGTCTTCTGATTCGTATCGGGCATCACTCGTAAAGCGGAAGCTTGGTGTAGACATGAAGAGGTTCACCTTAGCACTCCGTTTTCATAACATTTTTGCTTAGTTAAATGGTTTGAGTGCGTCCGTAATCCGTTCACCTATCATTTTAGCCTTGACGTCACCTTTTTCAACGAGCGCGAACCATTCGTTCGCATCTTTAGTGATTTGCGCTACTTTTTCTTTACCGAGACGGTTTTCAAGCGTGGGTTTCATCGCAACGATGAACAGGTTAGCTTCCATTGCTTTTGCCCGTGCTGTATCGATGTCTTTCTTCTCGATTGCTTCTTGTGTTTCTTCATAAGATTCGTCGACTTTTTCCGTCAACGCTTGTGCGAATAATCCTTCGATTTCTTTGTAAGAAACGTCAGCTGGCTTTGTCTTCGAGAAGTCATAACGTTCTTTTAGTATTTTGACAGTCTCTTCCTCGCCATCCGCTAAAGATTTTTTAACTGCAAGGAGGGAAGCATATCCTTCTGCTTGCCCTACCTGTAATTCTTTTTCGTCCGTCCCGCTTTTGACACCATCCTCGATTTTTTGAGCATAATCGAGTGCAGCCAAGTAGAACGAACGATAAATCGATTTATCCGTCACTTGTTTCGCGACATTGAAGTCACCGATTTTTTTAGTATCAATGGCTTCTTGCTGGGCAGATAGACCAGAAGTAATTGCTTGAGCAATCGCATCTTCATTTTTGAAATCGTAGCTTACGTCGCACTTTTTCGCTGTCGGGATGAAAACGGTCTTTGCCATTGCTTCGACATCTTTGAGTGCTTCTGTTGCAGCTTCCGGTTTACCCGCAACGAGTGCTTCTTCAGCTTTTGCTTGAGTTGCCTTTTGTAATTGATAGAAATAGGATTGTAGACCTTTATCGACGAGTTGACGTGCGATGTTCTGATCGAGATTCTTCGCTTCAACATCTATTAAAGCGGATTGAATGACTTGGTCGATTTCTGGTGCTACCGTTTTGACACCACCTTTTAGTTTTGCTTCATAACTCGTCTTGACCATCTTCCAATCCATTGCTTGTCCGTCTTTCGCTTTGTCGAGTTCTGCTTTGATCGAGCTGTAGATCGTCAATTCATCTATCAATGTCGTTGCAGCGATTCCAGCATCCGCTGATTTCGTTTCTGTCGACTGCTCTTTTTTCGGTACAGTCGTATCGGTTTCGTTCGAACCGCAGGCAGCTAAGATGCCAGCTAACATAAAGATCGAAGCTAGTTTTATGCGCTTTTTCATAATCGTGACCTCCTACAAAAGTGATAAGAAGTTTCTATCATGTAGTTGTTTTCAGAAATCTGAACGTAAGGAGAATAATTCATATTTTTAATTGAACTTTAAATAAAAAACGGCTTTGGAATAAGAATCCAAAGCCGTCCAAAATCAAAAATCAGAACTGTTCATACAGTTTTGTCAAATACGTATAGACTTCGTCCGATGCTTGGAACATCATGACAGAATGTCCGAAGATCGCTGCTGGATTGAAGCCGTGATCCAGATCAATTGTCGATGCGATCGTGACATCACGGTCGCTATCGAGAACGACGCGGAAGTATTTGAACTCTTGGTTGAAATCGTTAATGGCATTAAGAATCGGAAGATCCTCGACACCATCTGGTACGTGTGTCACTGTACGAGCGAACAATTCAACATCTGTCGTCGTCTTACTGAAGACGATCATCATCATCGGTTCTGCTCCAGCAGGTGTTTTTTCTTGTGTCATGAAGAAGACGTGTGTCTCATTCTCACGCGCTTCCATTGGAATGCCTTTTTCGACGAGGAAAGCTTGGAAAGCTTCCAAGTGTTGTTGCTGTTGCGGCGCGATTCCTTGTTCGTTTGTTTCGGGTTGACGATCTTGGTGAATCGGTGTCACTTTATTGTTCTCGTTTGATTCGTTCGAGTTACGTTCCTGGTCCATTGCAAAATCCCCCTTTATATACTATAGATTTAGTTTCAAGCATTTCAGAAGGAAATGCAACTAATGTCCGTTCAGATAGGAAGAAAATACAAAACGAATGGGATATGTCATATCTGTGAAGCCGCAAGCAACTGACTTGAAAATACATACCTGACAGGGTATATTGAGTGGCAGATAGTACTTCAAGGAGGAATCATTTAGATGAAAACGATCATCGTAGGTGGCGTCGCAGGTGGCGCAACGGCAGCGGCACGACTACGCCGGATTGACGAAACGGCAGAAATCATTTTGCTCGAGCGCGGAAAAGAGATCTCGTTCGCGAACTGCGGACTGCCTTACTATATTGGAGATGTCATTAAAGATCGCAATAAATTACTTGTCCAAACGCCAGAGGGGATGCATGCACGATTTAATTTAGACGTCCGTAACTTGTCGGAAGCGATTCGGATCAACCGTGAAGCGAAGACTGTCACGATCCGTAACGTTGACACAGGTGAAGAATACGATGAATCGTACGATCATCTGATTCTTTCTCCAGGTGCAAAACCAATTCGTCCGAACATTAAAGGACTGAGTGATGCAACAAATGTCTTTACGTTACGGAACATTCCGGATACGGACCGGATGCGAGAATACGTCGATACGACACGTCCGGAACGGGCAGTCGTCATCGGTGGAGGATTCATCGGTCTCGAGATGGCAGAAAATCTTGTCGAACGTGGGGCACACGTTACCCTCGTTGAAATGGCAAACCAAGTCATGGCTCCGATCGACCCGGAAATGGCAGCGATCGTTCATGAACATCTTCGGGCAAAAGGCGTCGAGCTGATTCTAGAAGATGGCGTCGCTCGTTTTGAAGAAGCAGGTCGTCGTGTCGTCTTGACAAGTGGACGCGTGATTGAGACAGAGATGAACATCTTATCAATCGGTGTCGCACCGGAGAGCACGCTCGCAGCAGATGCTGGTTTAACGCTTGGAATCAAACAGACGATTCAAGTCGACAATCAACTGCGGACATCCGATCCGTCGATCTTTGCGATTGGTGACGCGATCGAAGTTAAGGATTTTATCACGAAGGAAGCGACACATGTACCGCTCGCATGGCCTGCGAACCGTCAAGGGCGCCTCGTCGCCGACATCATTGCCGGGCGCGATGTCCGGTACAGTGGAACGCTCGGTACAGCAGTAGCGAAAGTCTTCGATTTGACAGTCGCTTCTACCGGTAACAACGAAAAACGATTGCGTCAGCTCGGTATGCGTTATGAAGCGATTCACCTCCATCCGGGATCCCATGCGGGTTACTATCCAGGGGCGAGTCCCATTTCGATGAAGCTGTTATTTGATCCAATTGAAGGAACGATTTATGGTGCACAGGCAATCGGTATGACAGGTGTCGAGAAACGAATCGATGTCCTCGCGACAGCGATTAAAGGCGGCTTGACAGTGCTTGATTTACCAGATCTTGAACTATCATATGCACCACCGTATAGTTCAGCAAAAGATCCGGTTAACATGGCAGGATATATCGCGTCAAATATCGTCTTAGGTGACAGTACGAACGTTCATTGGCACGAAATCGATGCGATCGTCGCCAACGGTGGTTTGTTACTCGATGTCCGTGAACCATCGGAAAACGAGTTAGGTGCGATTCCGGGATCGGTCAACATCTCGTTACCGACGTTACGTGAGAAGTTAGATGATCTGCCGAAGGATCAAACGATCTATGTGACATGCCAAGTCGGATTACGTGGATATGTTGCGAGTCAATTGTTGCAACAACACGGTTATGATGTCAAAAACTTAAGCGGCGGCTACAAAACATGGTCGGTCGTGCATCGAGATCAAAAGGCACGAAGCCAAGCGGAGGAGGAGACTGCTGTGACGTTAACGAAACGTGAACCAAAAACGAAGGCTGCACCGGCACAAGTGATGTTGCTCGATACGTGCGGCTTACAGTGCCCGGGTCCAATTTTAGAGTTAAAAACAAAAATCGACCAGATGACGGATGGCGAGCAAATTTTTGTCAAAGCGTCGGATCCGGGATTCTTACCGGACGTTCAAGCATGGGCGAAAAAACTAGGTCACACGGTCCATTCAGCGGAGATGAATCAAGGGGTCGTCGAGGTCTTGCTTGAAAAAGGGCAAGGGGAGACACCAGCTGCAGCGCCGGTTCAAGTCAATCCGGCAGATGATGCGACGATGGTCGTCTTCAGTGGTGATCTTGATAAAGCACTTGCTTCTTTCGTCATTGCGCAAGGTGCACAAGCGATGGGAAAACAAGTGACGATGTTCTTTACGTTCTGGGGCTTGAACATCATTCGAAAACCAGACGCACCGGCAGTTGAGAAAGCAGGAATCGAACGGATGATGGGCATGATGATGCCGAAACATGCCGGGGAGCTGCCGCTCTCGAACATGAACATGGCAGGCGCCGGTCAAAAAATGATGAAAAAAGTCATGAAGGACAAACAAGTCGATGCACTCGAGACGATGATGGCAAAAGCACAAGCTGCTGGTGTCCGAATGATCGCCTGCACGATGTCGATGGATATCATGGGCATCAAGAAAGAGGAATTACTGGATGATATCGATTATGGTGGCGTCGCCAGTTACCTTGGTGCAACGGATGGTGCCAATCTGAATCTGTTCATCTAATCTAAAAACCTGTTTAAATGAACGTGTCAAACCTGACATCTGATGTGAGGTTTGACACGTTTTTTGCGCCCTAAGGTATAGATGAGTTTGATTTTTCAAAAAAAATTGCGTATGATAATTCACATGTGAAAAAAGTTTACATCTAAAAAAGAGAAACTATGTGGTGGAAGTGGAGGGAATCGGATGGAGAAGCAGGTAATGGATGTAGTCAGTAGAATCAGTGACTACTTATGGACGAACGTACTGATCATCTTACTCGTCGGATTAGGGATTTATTTTACATTCCGGATGCGGTTCGTTCAATTCCGGATGATACCGGAGATGTTACGCTTACTGTTCCAAGGAACGGATAAAGGGAAAGACGGCGTGTCGCCATTCCAAGCATTTGCGATCAGTACGGCAGCACGTGTCGGTACTGGTAATATCGCGGGTGTCGCAACAGCGATCGCACTTGGTGGACCAGGAGCGGTCTTCTGGATGTGGTTGATTGCCTTGATCGGCTCGGCATCGGCATTCGTCGAGAGTACACTCGCGCAGATCTACAAGGTGCGGGACAATAAGGCATGGCGTGGGGGCCCTGCCTATTATATGGAAAAAGCACTCGGTCAACGTTGGTTAGGGATTTTATTCAGTATCTTGATTACGATCTCATTCGGATTTGTCTTCAATTCCGTTCAATCGAATACGATCTCGCTTTCACTTCAAAATCAATACGGCTTTGATAAGACATGGATTACGGTCGGACTAGTCGTGCTGACGGCACTTGTCATCTTTGGTGGCGTCCGTAGTATCGCAACCGTCGCGTCTTTCCTCGTACCGATCATGGCCGGTGGTTATATCCTGATCGCGCTCTATATCATGGCGACGAATCTTGAAGTACTGCCAAGTATTTTTAAATTGATCTTCCAAGAAGGGTTATTCGAGTTTAAGACGTTAGCAGGGGGAGCAATCGGGGCGGCCGTTCTGAATGGTATTCGTCGCGGTTTGTTCTCGAACGAAGCCGGTATGGGTTCAGCACCGAACGCAGCGGCAACAGCGGAAGTCTCTCACCCGGTCAAACAAGGGTTGATTCAATCGTTTGCGGTCTTCGTTGATACGTTGATGGTCTGTTCGGCGACAGCGATGATCGTTCTCGTCAGTGGAGTGGCAACAAAGGATGCTAGTGGTCAACCGGTAGCTGGGATCGACTTAGCGCAAGGTGCGCTCGCATCACAAGTGGGATCACTCGCGACAGGATTCATGGTCGTCGCGATTTTCCTCTTTGCTTTTAGTTCTGTCGTCGGAAACTACTACTACGGTGAATCGAATATCAACTTCATCCGTGAAAATAAACAAGTCTTGATGGCGTATCGTGTACTCGTTCTCGTCATGATCGTCTTCGGTTCACTCGTTGAATCGGCGAACCTCGTGTGGGCGTTGGCAGATATCTTCATGGGACTGATGGCGATCGTTAACTTGTATGCGATCTTCCGTCTCTCGAAAATCGCGAAACTAGCGCTCGAAGATTATGTCGGGCAACGAAAAGCTGGAAAAGAGCCACGATTCTATGCGGACTCGATTCCGAACTTGCCGGGGAAAGATGCGCTTGAAGCATGGCAAGAATCAGAAAAAGACGAAAAAGCAATTTAAGGAAAAGGGAGTCAGAGAAATCTGGCTCTTTTTTTGTATAGAACGAATTTAAAAAGGGAATACAGAGTACAGAAGGGAGGGGGAGAATGGAAAACGTACATTTCGTCCGCGTCACGGATGCGGTCTGGGAGTCGTTCGGAAACGATCCCCACATCATCATGGACTGGATTTTATTCATTCATGAGACACAACCCGATCATGAACAATTGTTCGCCCTCGAACAGACGAACACCATCTATCATTTGATGAATCAAATCGATATCTATATTGATCAAGACACACATTACAACCTGGGACGAGCGATCGTTGGCGAAGAGTTGATCGTCAATGAGGAGAAAGCGGCGATTGTCGGTATTCTGCCCTTGCCACTCCTCATCATCTCGGCTGAGGTGATGCGGAATTTTGATCAACGGGCACTCGCTTCGATTCATGATGAAGCCGGAACACCGGGCGAATTCGAGGATATCTGGGAACAGTTTGCCGATTTACGTGCCTATTTTCAAAAGGCAGAAGAAGCGGAAGATACGATTTTGATTTATTATGTCTGATCAGCTTAAATCATAAAAAAAAGAGACCCGCTTCCAAGTCGTAGACTGGAAACGGGTCTCTCGTCGTTCAGATGAAGCAAGACGTCTTCACATGGAAGCCGTTCTTTTTTACGATAACCTTTAGATTAAAAATCGATTTCGTCTGGATCCGGTCCGAGGCGGACATCCGTTGCCAGACGATCAATTCTCTCAAGATCATCGGCATCGAGTTGGAAATCAAAGACGTCGAAGTTTTCTGCAATGCGTTCTGGTGTGACGGATTTTGGAAGAGCAACGATACCGTTGTCGAGGTGCCAGCGCAAGACGACTTGTGAAGGTGTCTTACCATGCTTCTCTGCGATTTCCTTGAAATCGTTGATTTCGAGGAATTTCCCTTGCATGAGTGGACTCCATGCTTCGACTTGGATGTTGTGATCTTGCAAGTATTCGTGCAGTTCGTGTTGTGGCAATTGTGGATGCAATTCGACTTGGTTGATCATTGGTGCCATCAAGCCCTCTTCTGCCAATGTATCGAGGTGATGTTCTTTGAAGTTCGAGACACCGATCGCTTTGATCTTGCCTGCTTCATACAGTTCAACCATTGCTTTCCACGCTTCGATATAGCCTTCGACCGGCCAGTGGATGAGATAAAGGTCAAGATAATCTGTTTCGAGACGTTCGAGCGATTCTGCGAATGCTTCCTTCGTCCGACCGGCACGAATATCATCGTTCCAGACTTTTGACGTTAAGAAGAGATCCTCACGTTTCACGCCGCTTTCCTTGATTCCTTTTGCGACACCGCGCTCGTTTTTGTAGACAGCAGCCGTATCGATATGACGATAACCGACACGTAATGCTTCAGCAACAGCAGCGGGTGCTTCTGTCTCTTCGTCTACTTGCCAGACACCGAATCCAATTTGGGGAATCGTAATACCGTTTGAAAGTTTTGCGTATTGCATGTGTTACTCCTCCTCATAAAACGTAGTTTAGATTTGCTCGTTTAGTTTAGCACGAACGAACGAAACCGTCCGTTTCCATGCTCATGGAGGAATAGAATGGGTTAAAATAAAAGAGAATTCATCACATCTGACCGTATGTCAGAAAGAGGGGGAGAAAGGATGGCTCAAAAGAATAAAAAGCTATCAAAGGGAGCTTGGCTTAGTATTAGTGCCTTGTTGGTCACGCAAGCAGTTAGCCTATTTTTCAGTGTACGAAAATCAGGACGTAACCCGTGGGTATGGGGAGGCGCGGGACTCGTTCAGTTTCCACTTCCAGCAATCGCGTATTTGATTTTAGAACGACAAGCGAAGCAGAAAAAATAACGAAACAGGTCCGATCATAGCGATCGGACCTGTCGTTTGTTAAGAAGAGATTTTTTCTTGTTGAGCAACTGATTTCTTTGGACGTGGGAAACCGAAGATGATGGCAATCGATCCACAGACGAAGAGCAGGAACGGATAGAACAGATACGGAATCAGTTCCGGTGAAGCCGTTTTCGTCAATTCTGCTGCAATCAAGAGTTGCGCCCCATACGGAATGATACCTTGAATCCCACAAGAGAAGATATCGAGAATACTCGCTGATTTCTTGCGATCGACTTCATACGTATCAGCGATTTCAGCTGCCAGTGGTCCAGCGACGAGAATCGAGATCGTATTGTTCGCCGTTGCGAGATTCGTCGCACTGACGAGTGCTGCCATACTGAATTCGGCACCGCGACGCTGAGAAATCTTGCGCGTCAACGTCTCTTTCAAGTAGACGATTCCACCGTTGAACGTGATCAAGCTGACGAGACCACCCATGAGGAGCGTCAAAATGGAGATTTCCGCCATGCCCATCATTCCTTTTGACATCGAGAGGACGAAGCCACTCAAGCCGAAACTACCATCAATCATACCGATGATGCCGGTGAGTAACGTACCACCAATTAAGACAAGAATGACATTGACGCCAAATAGTGCAAGGACGATGACAGCAAGATATGGAATCAACTTGTAGAATTCAAATGCTTTTGCTTCGACGACGTCACCAGAACCAGAAACGAATGCGAGTAGGATGACCGTCAAAATAGCAGCCGGTAGGACGATCATGAAGTTCGTCCGGAACTTATCGCGCATGTTCGTTTTTTGGGTACGGACGGCAGCAATCGTCGTATCCGAGATGAACGACAAGTTATCGCCGAACATCGATCCACCAACGACTGACGCTGCTGCGATCGCAACGTTGATGCCTGTCGCTTCATGAATACCGAAGGCGATCGGCGCGAGTGCAGCAATCGTTCCAGTCGATGTTCCCATTGCCATCGAGATGAAGGCAGCGATGATGAACAGACCACTCATCAGTAATGACGGAGGTAGGAACGTCAAAGCAGCATTGACGGTTGCATCGATGGCACCGATTGCTTCTGCCGTTCCAGAAAACGTACCGGCTAATAAGAAGATGAAGACCATGATCATGATATCAGGATTTCCGGCACCCGTTGCGATTCGTTCGACCGTTTGATTGATGGATCCTTTCGTCGTGATTGCAGCAAAGATCAAAGCGATCAATGCGGCGATAAGGATCGGAAATTTGTAAAAGTCGTCATAGAAGATCCCGGCTCCGATGAAGAGGACCAGGAATACGACGAGGGGAAGCAGTGCCCATTTGTTAGGCATGATCGTTTCATTCATTGTTGACACCTCGTTTCTCAAAGATACAAAAAAGACCCCTTCGCAAGAAAGAAGGAGGTCTTTATGAAATAAAGACGCTCTTCTTATCTCTCAAGCTTTCGCTTGCTGGATTTGGCACAGTACGAATCAAATCGTCCGCTGCCGAAACATCATTGGGCCAGTCCCTCCGTTTCTCGCGATAAAAAGAAGTCATTCAATTGTTTAAAACACGTTTCTTACCGTACCGCATTGAGTAACGCGTGTCAACTGTACTTTACTGAAGTGCTTGTTTTAACGTCTGGACGTTTTCTTCCATCAATTTAAAATAAGAGCTGTTTTGCTGTGCTTTCGTGACGGACTCTAGATTATGAATCGTCACGGATTCAGCTCCGATTTCTTTTTGAATGACACGTGCGACCTTAGGTGAGACCGTTTCTTCGAACGCGACGTATTTCAAATCATGCATCCGTGCTTCTTTCACTAAAGCAGCCAGTTGCTTTTGTGACGGTTCATCGGAAGGAGAAATTCCCGCGATCGGCAGTTGCGTGAAACCATATCGTTCTGCGAGGTAACCGTAAGCGGCATGCGTAACGAGAAGTTCTTTTTTCGATCCATCAGCGACGGCTTGTTTGAATTCTTTATCTAGTGCGTCAGCTTGCTGATCGAACGCTTTTAAGTTTTTCTCGAATGTCGCTTTGTCTTTTGGTATTTCTTTTGATAGAGCGACTGTGATGGAACGTGCCATTGCTTTTGCGTTGGTAGGATCGAGCCAGACGTGTGGATCGTATTTTCCGTGGTCATGGCCTTCTTCTTCATGCGCAGGTTTATCCGTTGCGTGATCATCGTGCCCTTCTTCTTCGTGGGCATGTTCGTCTTCACTATGCCCCTCTTCTTCATGTGCATGGAGTGTAGCATCCGATTCTAGTAAGTTGACGTCCTTACTCGTCTCGACGAAGCGGACATCCGTGCCTTTTAGACTCTCCTGGATTTTTTTCGAATACGGCTCGAGCGTCGTACCGGTTAAGAGGAACAAGTCGCCCTTAGCAATCTCGGTGAGTTGTTTTGACGTCGGCTCGTAAGAGTGGGGGTCTGCTCCAGGTGGGACGATCATCTTGACGTTGACTTGATCCCCTCCGATTTCGCGGGCAATAGCAGCCGTCGCGAACGTTGATGCATAGACTTCTGTCTGGGTTTTATCTGAAGTCGATGAATCGGTATTCGAACCGCAAGCAGCGAGAACACTTGCACTTGCGAAAGCGACTGTTAAAGCGGGAATGATTTTTTTCATTATATGATACCTCCATTATTAAAACGTAACTATTCCGATTTGGACTTTCTCACTATAGCGGAACGCTGGTGAAGCGTCAAGTACGAATACCGAGACGTTCGACTTCTTTTAAAACGGGGTAGAAGGATAATAAAGTGAAGAAACTAGCACGTCTTTTGGAGGTGATCAAGTGAAACGTGAAACTGCATGGCTAATGGGGGGAGCTGCGTTATTGACGACGGCAGCAGCGGGAGCGAGTATCTGGAACAATTATGGTGCATTGCTTCGATGGACCGAACCCGCCTTGCCACTCACAGAAAAACAACTTGCACCGCGGACGCTCACCTACAAACAGGTGGGAAACCGCATCTTACAGCTCGATCTCTATTATCCACCGGGAGAAGGACCGTTTCCAGTTGCCATCTATGCACACGGTGGTGCATTCGTTCGTGGAGAGCGCGATGACATGTTCTGCTTTAGTCCAATCGTCGACCGTCTGCTTGAACTCGGAGTTGCCGTCTGTAGTATTGAGTATCGTTTGTTCGAAGAGGGCAGTTATTTTCCGGATAACCTCGAAGATGTACGGGATGCGTTATGTTTTTTGAATAAGGAAGCAGAGGGTCTTCGCATTCTAAGAGGACGGATGATGGTATGGGGAGACTCAGCCGGAGCCGCACTCATGCTGACGACGGCACTTGCCCCATCTGCTTTCGTTGGTGAGCGTGATGAGCGCCACATGCCATTGATCAGTGGTGTGATCGCTTTATATCCACCGACGAACTTTTTGTTGTTTAATTTCATTCAGACTTGGATTGCCCACATTAAGTTCTACAAGGGGGGACGAGAAGAATGGCGCAAGCTGATGACGCACGTCTCACCCGTCACGCACCTAACATCGGATGCCCCGCCCATCATGCTCTTGCACGGTAAAAAAGATCCAATCGTCCCATTTTCTCAAGCCTTGCATTTCGTTGAGAAGGGAGCAGATGTCGGAGCAGATGTTCGTTTGTTTTCCTTTCCGAATGGCACCCACTCACTTGCCAGTTTCGCTCAGACGGAAAATCCGTTAAAGATCGAGCGATTGCTTGAACGAATTGAACGTTTCACCTGTCAGGTACTACTGTTGCCACCACGACAACTTCCGAATGGAAAACATGATACAATCAGTCATATTTCTTAAATGAGGGAGACAGAGACATGACTGAAATTTGTTTAGTGCGGCATGGTCAGACGGATTGGAACTTAAACGAACGGATTCAGGGAAGAGAAGATATCCCGTTGAATGCAACAGGGAAAAGACAAGCGGAACTCAGTGCCGCTTATCTATCGAATGAAAAGTGGGATGTCTTATTAGCAAGTCCCTTGTCGCGTGCCGTTGAGACAGCAGAAATCATCGGTCGTGCTGTTGGTTTAACGATTACAGCGACAGACGAGCGACTTGTCGAACGCGAATTCGGAGCTGCTTCCGGTGAACCGGTTGCGTCGATTTATGAAGCTGTTCAAGCGAACGATACGAAACGTGTTCCGGGTCTTGAAACGGAACAAGCGATTCAGGATCGCGTATTCGAAGCATTACAGGAAGTGACACGAACGTATGAGGGGAAACGAATCTTAATCGTCTGTCACTCGCATACGATCAAAGCAGCCTTATCGTCGATTGATGAGACATTCAGTTACCGGACACCTTTGAAAAATGCATGTGCGAATTATATCCAATATACGGACCACTATACGATTGATCGAATCAATGTAGCGGATCACATCACGGACGAAGTCGAAAAACCTTAAGAAATCGGTGTTTCTGGATGTTCTGCTAGATACTGTTTAAATGTTTCTTTAGCGATACTCGTGATATGTGCACCGCGTTTTGAACGACGATCCTTGTATTCTTGGACGAGTTCCTCACCAGCGAATCCATCTTCGACGACTTCACGTAAGATCGATTCGGATAAATCATTCTTCATCATGACCATCTTACCAGTGAAGACATAGGAGACGTGTTCGCTTAAGGCAGTCCGTTCAAGAGGCGTGACGATCATCGCGGCAGGGTCATTATCGGGTCGTGAGATCGTGATTTCAATCAAAGCACGTAAATGTTTTGTGAACAATTCATCGACGATCGGCTGATCGCTCGAAGGAACGACGATTTCTGCGACCCATTGTGCCGTTTGTTCGGTACTGACCGTTAGTCCGTCTTGAATGGCGACGGGAATCGTCGTATCACGTCCTGACTCGTCCATTAAAATGCGCAATGTGCATAATTTAAAGGTTTTCATGAAAAAATGCCCTCCCTTGATCGCTTACGATTTTTCTACAGTATACCGTGAGGAATGTGGGACGGGAAACTTTTCCTGACGAAATTCGTATGAACTATGTTTAAATAAGACTAGATATTACTAACAGGAGGATCGTTCATTATGCCGCAAGTACTCATTGGAATATTAGGAATCCTGGGTATTGTCTTACTTGCCCACCATATCATCATGTATTGGCATGCTGAACCGACAGACCGCCCGACGCTTGCATATCGCATTGCGCTCCTGATTGCCTGTTTGCTACTCATTAGTGGAAGTGATCATTTAATCAGTATTTTTTACGCGGATTCCTTAGCAGAATTCGGTCAACGCATAACGTATATCGTCTTCATCGGAGGTGCGCTTGGTTTCGCGTGGTACTTTCGTAAGAAGATGGAACAAGCGCCAACAGAAATGACACCTGTCGGAAACGAAGCAGGATTAACATGAGAAAAGCGCCGTTCATCCTGAGGGAGGAAGAACGGCGCTTGTTTGTGCGTCTTATTTTAAACCACTCGTGAGTCGTGTTTCCCGAATCATGTCGAGTTTGAGTTTCCAGAGACGGTCACTGAATGTGACGGCATAAATCTCTGGCAAACGGAGACGTTTGTACTCCTCCCAAAGACGACCAATCTGCGTTTCATGGAAGTGACGGATCTCTTCAATCGTTGGAACTGTATAAATTAGCTCTCCATCTTTGAAGATCGGTTCAAGCAAGCGTTCGACCTTGAACTGCTCCACACGGTTACGGAACGATGGGTCCCGGACGTCGATGAGATCGACGGCTTCAAGTGTCGATGGATCCTCGTCCATCAACGTCACGTAATCCCCTTTAAACTTATCCGTCACCGGATCGATGATGCGATAGACTTCCTTGATGTGTGGTGTCGTCGTCTTGGCTTTTGACGAGGACACTTTGATGACAGGCGTGAGTTCGCCGTCTACTTCACGCGCGACCAGTTTATAGACCATTCCGAGAGCGGGTTGCTCGTAAGCTGTAATACCACGTGTTCCGACGAGGAACGTATTCGCTTGGGCGCCTTGGATGCGCAAATCTTGGATGACGTACTCATCGAGATCCCCTGACAAGACGATGTCGACTTCCGGGAAGCCGGCTTCGTCAAGCATGTTACGAGCACGTTTTGACAAATAAGATAAGTCACCAGAATCGATCCGGATTCCGCGCAGTTTATGTCCTTTGGCTTGGAGTTCCTTTGCGACCGTGATGGCATTCGGCAGACCACTCTTGAGTGTGTCATACGTATCGACGAGTAACGTCGATTGATCCGGATAGTGAGAAGCAAATGTCCGGAATGCTGTTAGTTCATCATCATGGAATTGAATGTCGGCATGTTCCATCGTTCCGCCACATGGGATTCCGAAATCGCGTCCTGCTGAAGCAAGACTTGTGACGTCAAAACCAGCGAGGTACGAAGCACGCGTTCCGAAGTAAGCAGCATCGATGCCTTGCGCACGTCGGGCACCGGCTTCAAGAAACTTCGCACGGGGTGCCGATTGACGAATGCGTGCGTATTTCGTCGCGATGAGTGATTCATGGTTCGCGATGTTCAAAATCGCGGTCTGTAAGAGTTTCGCTTCAAAAATTCGTGCCTCGATCCGAATCAATGGTTCGTTCGGGAAGACGATCTCACCTTCTTTGACACTGGAAATCGAACCGTTGAACTTGAATTGACGCAGTTCATCCTTGAATTCATCTGGGAAGCCGATCATCTCTTGCAAGTACGTGATGTCTTCTTCCGTGAAACGGAGTGTTTGAATGTACTCGATGATGTTCTCAAGACCCGCAAAGACGACATACCCTCCTGCAAACGGATTCGAACGGTAGTAGACATCGAAGACGGCACGTTCATTGTGACGTCCTTCTTTCCAGTAGATATACATCCACCGTGGTAAGTATAGATCGGTATGGAGTGCAAGATTACGTTGTAACATAACGGACAAATCCCTTCTTATTCGCCGACGACTTCTGCGCCGATCGATTGTTTAAAGTGTGTAAGCGCCCAGTCGTGACCCGTCGCGTTAAAGCTTGCGACCGCATCGGCATGGACGACGATATGATACCCGAGATTGTAGGCATCGACAGCTGTATGAAGGACACAAATGTCCGTACAGACACCGACGAGGTGGACTTCGCGGATACCACGTTCACGCAAGCGTAAATCAAGGTCCGTCCCGGCGAACGCACTGTAACGCGTCTTATCAATGACGTGATCAGCGACACGTGCCATGGCTGCGACTTTCCCAAACAAATCACGTCCATGTGTTCCGCGAATATTATGCGGCGGGAAAAGGACAGTTTCCGGATGGAACGTATCACCTTCCTCATGAATATCGTTGGCAATGACGACGTAGTCCTCTGTTGAAAATTCCTCCATCAATGTAGCGATCCGGTCTTCAATCGCCTGTCCTGGTTTTCCACAAGTCAGCTTCCCTTCGTCAGCAACGAAGTCGATCGTGTAATCAATGACAATCAGAGCGCGCATGTGCGTGAGCCCCTTTCGGTTTTGAATTAGTGTTCTCTTTCACATTGTACTCTATCTCACATAGAAGGCGAAAGGAAGAAATCGGATACAAACAGGTATAGAGAAGTAATAGAATGGGGTATAAAGTATAGGACGAAAATGATAGTAGAGGAGGAGAAAGGGATGGCTAGGTTGAATGAGTATGAAGTGGAAGAGCGTCTTGAACGATTGCAGGATTGGAGTATCGTCGATGATGAAATCGTCCGAACGTATACACTTCCATCGTTTCCTGCGGCACTGGATTTCGTACAGGAAGTCGGGAGTATCGCCGAAAACTTGAATCATCATCCACGGATCGTGATTGACTATAAAAACGTCACACTTGCGGCGACGACTCATGATGAAAACGGATTGACGGAAAAAGACTTTCAACTTGCGGAGGCCTGTGATGCCATCTAAACTTTCGATCACATTCGGTAGCGGTTCGTTTGTTGAACAAATTCGTTCTCGGGACGCTCACATTCGTGTTGCTAGCGGAAGCGGTGACGCTATCCTCTGGATAGAGACGGACTCGAAATCACCTTTTCAAAGTGGCAATACCTACACGTTGCTCGAATCACGTGGAAATTTTTCGGATGAAGGCAGTCTCTTCTACTGGTCGATTCCGGCAGATCAAAATAGCGGAGATTTATTCGTACATCAAGTGATGTCGAATCCGAAAGTCATCGGAGCAGAATATGGTGGCTTCCAGGCTTTTCGAATTGGACGTGTCGAGAAGGGGACGGATCTCGTCTTATTGATTCAGTTCCATGAGACAAGCGACGGGGCTCGTTATGCAAAATCAGTTGAACGTCTCACGGTAGACCAGTATGCTGAAGAGGCAGGGAAGTCGTTCGCGCCTTCTCCCGTCATGAAACGGTATCAAATCGTACCACCAACAAATGAGTGAGATGCAGGGGGACTAACAGATGAAGAAGAACTATTTTGTCGTAGCAACACTTGGTGGCGCACTTGTCGGCGCTACTTTATCACTACTGCATAAAGATACGCGCCAAGCGCAGTTTGCAGCAGTGAAACGGACATTCAGCGGCGCAGGAACACAATTGTCTGCTGTCAAACAAGATCCAAAAGGGCGCTTTGAGGAATTAAAAGCACTCTATACGGATAATCAGGAAACGATCCATAATCTGATTGACGACGTGAAGGACTTAGCAGAAGTACTTCGCAAATAAGCAAAAAAGGACTCGCGCGTGTAGCGGAGTCCTTTTTGCATGCTGGTTTACAAGTAACGGAAGAATAATCCGAGTACGGCAAATGCGATGATGATATAGAAGAAGATCCGACCAAGTTGACCAGAACCGCTTACGAAGACAGGTCCACCGCTCGAACGACGACCGGTTTGAAACGGACGTGTGAATGGGACGGCACGATTACCAAAGACGAATCCAAAGAGGAATCCGAGGACGAAACCGTACAAATGACCAAAGACAGCAACGTTCGATCCGAGCAACGTAAAGACTGCCGTGACCGCAGTAAAGATATACACAAGACGTGTATCGTCTGCTAGGATGACCGTCCGCTTGAATCGACTCAAGTAGACATAAAAACCAAGCAAACCAAGAATGGCACCCGATGCTCCAGCTTGACCATAAAACGGTTCGTTGATTTTCGTGAAGTACGTCAAGATGTTCGCGAGCGTACCAACGAGCAAGTAAAAGGCTGCAAATCGACCATGACCGATCATCCGCTCAAGTGGTGGAGCGAAGATGACGAGAGCAAACGTATTGAACGCAATGTGCCAAAAATCGTAATGCAAGAACGTTGCTGTGACGACACGCCACCATTCACCTTGTTCAATTAAGAGATTGATGGATGCCCCTGCATTTAGAGGAGAGAATGTCAGATTAAGGAGTGGGCCCAACTGTTCGATGACAAACAGGGCAACTTGGATTAAAATGAACAACGAAACGACCGGATAAGAACGTGTGAACGTTTGTAGGTTTTCCGTTCGACTAAACATGACAACACCTCGCTTCATCTTCATTCTATATGAAGATGGCGAAGAATAGAACTGTGGAGGCATCTCAGATGATTTATGGAATTGGAATCGATTTGGTCGAACTGAATCGAATCGAGCAAACGCTCGAGCGACAGCCACGTTTTGCTGGGAGAATCTTAACCAAGGCAGAGCAGGAACGATTTCAATCGCTCTCGGGACATCGTCGCATCGAGTATCTCGCTGGACGTTTCGCCGCAAAGGAAGCGTTCGTCAAAGCATTCGGAACTGGCATCGGAAAAGAAGTCTCTTGGCAAGACGTTGAAGTCTTAAACGATGAGACAGGGCGACCGATCATGAGTGGACCATTCGATGGCGTCATCCACGTTTCGATCACACATTCTGAGCATTATGCATCTGCGCAAGTCTTATTAGAGAAGAGGGAATGGGATGTACCGACCAACTTGGATTGAAATCGATCGGGAAGCGATCGCACATAATATACGCGAAATCAAAACACGGATGGGCGAGCAACAGGTGATGGCAGTCGTCAAAGCGGACGGCTATGGTCACGGGGCAGTGACAGTCGCTGAGATCGCTCTTGAGAACGGAGCCGACTTACTCGCTGTCGCACTCCTTGAAGAAGCGATTGAGTTACGCGAAGCGGGCATCCAAGCACCGATTCTGATGCTTGAAGCCTTACTACCAGAACATGCACCAGTCGCTTCGAATTATGATGTCGCCGTTCCTGTCTTTTCAGCCGATTGGCTTCAGGAAGCGAAACGTCATTTGACGGAAATCGATCATCTCCGCTTGCATATCAAGATCGATACGGGAATGGGACGACTCGGACTGCAACATGTCGATGAGTTGAAGCGAATTCTTGTTGAGTGTGATGATGATCTCGTCGAGCTCGAAGGCATCTATACGCATTTCGCGACTGCTGACGAGCTGAACAGTCGGTTGTTCGAACGCCAGCTCGAGACGTTTTTATCGTATGTCGCACTAGTACCGGATATCCGTTACGTCCACTGTGCCAATTCGGCGGCAGCGATTCGCTTAGCAGGTCAAGCACCGTTTAACGTCGTTCGAGTCGGTATTGCATTATATGGAGCGATGCCGTCGGATGAGATGGCAGGTCACTATGAATTTCTAAAACCAGCATTTTCACTGAAAAGTCGTCTGATGCAGGTCAAACAAGTCGAGCCGGGTCAAACGATCAGTTACGGAGCGACTTATACCGCGCCGACGGATGAATGGATCGGTACCGTTCCGATCGGTTACGCGGATGGCTGGTCACGCAAGTTCCAAGGCTATTCGTTGATCGTAGACGGTCTACCGTGTGAAATCGTCGGTCGTGTCTGCATGGATCGGCTCATGATTCGTTTACCGCGGGAATATCCGATTGGAACGGAAGTCATCCTGATTGGAGAAGGGGCACCGATCGAGGAAGCAGCCCATTGGCTCGGAACGATCAACTATGAAGTTCTCTGTCAATTCTCGAAGCGTGTTCCGCGTCAATGATTCGTACAAGACATCAATAAGATGGCAAAAATATGTTATTTGTTTGAATTTTGATTGTATTTTCTGAATTCGACTGATATATTGAAGTAGAAAGTGAGTCGTTCGTTAAGGTTTCAGTGAATCTGGAGGTGCCATTATCTTGGTCCAACAACGGGAAATGCAGTTTGTTGAGCGAAATGTAGCGAAGGAGACGATTGGGATGAAGTCGAACCATACGACCGAAGAACGCAAGCGTCATCTACGTGAGGAATTGAAGCGTGGTTACGAAGAAATGGCAGCAATCAATTTATCGATCGTTGGCGAAATGTTCCAGATTGAAACGGAGGCGGAGTTCTCACTCCTACGTCAAGTAAGCGGGGTGTAAGCTTTGATAGTCAAACGTGGCGACGTGTTTTATGCAAATTTGTCACCTGTGGTCGGATCGGAACAAGGGGGAGTTCGTCCCGTGCTTGTTCTACAAAATGATATTGGTAACCGATTCAGCCCGACAGTCATCGTGGCTGCGATCACGGCACAGATCGACAAAGCCAAACTACCGACCCATGTGGAAGTATATCGAGAGCGACACGGATTAGAACGTGATTCGGTCATCTTACTTGAGCAAATCCGGACAATTGATAAACGCCGTCTAACGGATAAAGTCACACATCTAGATCCAGACACGATGATGAAGGTAAATAGTGCCGTCGCAATCAGCTTAGGCTTGGTTGATTTTTAGGCACTTACATAGAAGCGCAACACAAGAAGAGTCGATACTAGCGTATGCGACTTTTTTTGACCTCTTTTTTTATAAAATAGGTTTTAAAGTTTTCTTTATGGGGAAACATACCCAAGTGACCTTTTTATAAAGGGATGAGGTAGGATGAATAGCAAGACCACATAGACAGATTTTCCTTGAGGAGGAACTTGAAGATGGATTTAACAATTAAAACAGAGCAGCTTGACGGTCAGACGCATCTTTATATCGCAGGTGAGATTGATACGTATACAGCACCAAAGCTTCGTCAAGAACTAGTCCCGGCAGTTGAAACAAACGATGTCGTCGTCCACTTGGATGAAGTACACTACATGGATTCGACAGGTCTCGGCGTATTCGTCGGAGCGCTCAAAGCAGCGAAAAAGAACGGTACATCGTTCACGCTCGTCGGCGTTTCTGAACGCATCCGTCGTCTATTCGAAATCACAGGTCTTTCAAGCATCATTACAATCGATAGTGGTGTAAGAGGTGGAACGCAATGAAGAACGAACAACTAAACATGACATTACCGGCAAAACCGGAATATGTAGCCATTGCCCGTTTGACGGTTTCAGGCGTCGCGAACCGGATGGGATACACGTATGATGACATCGAAGATATCAAGATCGCTGTCTCAGAAGCGTGTGCGAACGCTGTTCAACATGCGTACGAAGGAAAAGAAGATGGTAGCATCGCCTTGACATGTAACGTCTATCCGGATGATCGTCTTGAGATTGTCGTCAAGGATAACGGCATTACGTTCGATAAAGATGAGGTCAAACGCCAAAGTGAACCGATTACGGATGCACACGATCTCGATTCCTTGCATGAAGGAGGACTCGGTATCTTGATGATCGAAGCATTGATGGATCAAGTAACGATCGAGAAAGCGAACGGCGTCACTGTCCATATGACAAAATATATGAATAGAGATGAGGTGGGTCAAAGTGCCAGCAAAGTCTCAACAACGCCATCACAGTGATGATGAAGTACTTCGACTGATTGATTTGTATCAGCAGGACGACCAAGATGAGGAAGTGCATGCGGCATTACTCGAGCGTTATTCAGACTTGGTAGAAGCTTTGGCCCGGAAGTTCTCGCGTGGTCGACCGATTCATGACGATCTCGTTCAGGTCGGCATGATTGGGTTGCTTGCAGCGCTTCGTCGCTTCGATAAGGAATTCGGTCGCAGTTTTGAATCGTTTGCTGTTCCGACGATCATCGGTGAAATCAAACGTTTCATCCGCGATAAGACATGGAGCGTTCACGTTCCACGTCGCATCAAGGAACTCGGACCGAAAATCAAGAAGGCAGTCGAGGAGTTGACGACGGAGTTGCAACGCTCTCCGCGCATCGATGAGATTGCTGCGCGTCTTGAAGTATCGGAAGAGGAAGTCCTCGAAACACTTGAGATGGGTAAAAGCTATCAAGCGTTATCCGTTGATAGCTCGATTGAGGCAGATCAGGAAGGTAGTACCGTTACCTTACTCGATCTCGTCGGGAATCAAGAAAACGGCTACGACTCCGTCGATCAGCGTCTGATTCTTGAGAAGGCATTTGCTGTCTTAACGGATCGCGAACGTTCGATTCTCGAATGTGCCTACTACCGCAATATGAGTCAAAAAGAAACGGGTGAACTACTCGGCATTTCACAAATGCACGTTTCCCGTCTCCAACGACGCGCTTTACAGAAGTTACGTGAAGCAATCAAAGTCGAACCAAATGAAGTATTCTCAAAAGACTGACCTCGTGTCAGTCTTTTTTCTTTTCCATGCGTTCTTCGGTATAATGAATGAGAGGTGAAGCAGATGGAAAAGAGAATCGCAAGTGAATTGAATGTACGTCCTGCGCAAGTGAAAGCAGTCTTACAATTGACGGAAGAAGGCGGTACGATTCCGTTCATCGCCCGCTACCGGAAAGAACAGACAGGTGAACTCGATGAGGTCGCGATCAAAGCGATTCTCGATCGACATAAACAATTAACGCAACTTGAAAGCAGGCGGAGCGACGTCCTTGAAAAGATTGAGGAACAAGGTGTACTAACGCCGGAACTCCGTCGAACGCTTGAAGAAGCGACGACGTTACAACAAGTGGAAGATATCTACTTACCGTTTCGACCAAAACGTCGGACGAAGGCGGAAATTGCACGGGAAGCAGGGCTTGCGCCACTTGCTGACTGGTTACGCGACAAGTCTGCTTATGATGAAGCGACATTCCATCGCTTGAGCAATGGGCTGGATTCGGAAGAAGCGCTGACTGGGGCACAATCGATCATTGCCGAGGAGTGGGGCGAACAAGCGACGGTGCGTGAGTTCATTCGTAAGCAAATGCGCCGTTCAGCAGAAATCGTCACGAAACAAAAAAAGGATGCAGTCGATGAAAAAGGCGTCTTTGCACAGTATTATGCCTACAGTGAGCGGATCCAACAGATCGTTCCGCACCGGATTCTTGCGATCAACCGTGCGGAAGCATTGAAAATCGTCTCTGTGAAAGTCGTGTTAGAGGAACAACAGGTTTTACCGACATTGCTTCGTTCCTACGCACAACTGGCGCCAAAGAAACGTGATATCGTCGAAGCAGCAATCACGACGGGCTATAAAAGATCCGTCTTTCCTGCCATCGAACGAGAAATTCGAAATGAACTGACGGAAAAGGCAGAGCTCCAAGCGATTGACGTCTTTGGTAAGAATCTCCG
Organism: Exiguobacterium sp. UBA5002; assembly: GCF_002396765.1. Taxonomy (NCBI): domain Bacteria; kingdom Bacillati; phylum Bacillota; class Bacilli; order Caryophanales; genus Exiguobacterium; species Exiguobacterium sp. UBA5002. The sequence continues at coordinate 2,900 of NZ_DGYQ01000019.1, read as the reverse complement.
TCAACTCTACATGCAACCACCGATGAAAGGGAAAGTCATGTTGGGTCTTGATCCGGCTTACCGGACAGGATGTAAGTGGGCAGTCATCGATCCGACAGGTGAAATGAAGGAAGTCGGCGTCATCTACGTGACGATGTCAGAACAAAAAGCAAAAGAAGCACACCAAACTCTTTCGCAGCTCGTCGATACATATGGAATCGAGTTGATTGCGATTGGCAATGGTACAGCTTCACGGGAAACAGAAGCATTCGTTGCGGACTGGATGCAAGGGCAAAAAGATATCGCCTTTACGATCGTCGACGAGGCAGGGGCAAGTATTTATTCTGCTTCAGAGATTGCCCGGACGGAGTTTCCAGAGCTTCAAGTCGAACAACGATCGGCGATTTCGATTGCGCGTCGCCTGCAGGACCCACTGGCTGAACTCGTCAAAGTCGACCCGCAGTCTGTCGGAGTCGGTCAATATCAACATGATGTCTCGCAAACGAAACTGAAGGAGACGCTTGATTTCGTCGTCGAGACGGTCGTCAACCAAGTCGGAGTTGATGTTAATACAGCGTCAGAACCGCTTTTGAGTTATGTCGCAGGAATCACGAAGGCGACAGCGAAAAAAATCGTCGAACGTCGCTCGGAACTTGGGACGTTCAAAACGCGTCAGGAATTATTGAAAGTTCCTCGTCTTGGTGCAAAGGCATATGAGCAGGCTGCAGGATTCTTGCGAATTCTAGAAGGTACGCATCCGCTCGACCGGACGCCGATTCATCCAGAGCAGTACAAAACAGTCGAGAAGTTGTTCAAGACATTAGGCTTAACACTTGATCAAGTTGGAACGGATGCGGTGCGGGAACAATTGTCTACATTGTCATTACCGGAGATGGCACAGACGCTCGAGATCGGAGAACCAACACTACGTGATATCATCGAAGCGTTACAACGTCCGGGTCGTGATCCACGGGAAGCGCTCGATAAACCGTTGCTTCGCCAAGATGTTCTATCGATGGATATGATCCAAGTCGGGATGGAGTTCCAAGGGACGGTCCGGAATGTTCTTGATTTTGGTGCGTTCGTTGATATCGGAGTGAAAGAGAATGGATTGATTCATATCTCGAAACTTAGTCGTAAGCGTGTCAAACATCCACTTGATGTCGTCGCTGTCGGGGATATCGTGACGGTATGGGTGACAAATGTTGAACCAGAGCGGGGACGGATTGGTTTGACACTGGTTCCGCCGAAATGACGAATGAACAATTACAACGATACGTCGAGCAACTTTCGCTCGACGTATTTTCCTTACCGTTTCGACATGAAGCTTATTTTAATCCACGACTGAAGACGACAGGTGGTCGCTACTTCTTAGGCGATCATCATTTAGACTTCAATAAACGATATATCGATGACATGAAAGTCTTCCGCGGAATCGTGATTCATGAACTGTGTCACTATCATTTACATCTAGCAGGAATGGGACACCGTCATCAAGATCAAGACTTCAAGGAATGGTTAGAGCGCTATGGTGGGCTTCGATACAGTCCCAGAAGACAAGAAGACGAAAAAAAATCCTATCTTTATGAATGTGAGAAATGCAGCACATTATATAGAAGGAAAAGACGTATGAATACGGAAAGATATCGATGTGGTCGATGTCGTGGAAAGATTTTTTACAAAAGTAGTTGACGTTCATTTCGGAGCATGATAAATTATAGAAGTCGTCAAAACGACAGCAACTAAACAACTTATCGTCGCTAAAAACTTTTTTAAAAAAGCATTGACGGAAAGAAAAAAAGTTGCTACTATATAAAAGTGTTCCGAACAGAACGTAACGTTCCGCAATAGCTCAGCGGTAGAGCAACCGGCTGTTAACCGGTAGGTCGTAGGTTCAAATCCTACTTGCGGAGCCATTCTTTTGGAGATGTACCCAAGTGGCTATAAGGGGCGCCCCTGCTAAGGGTGTAGGCCGGGAAACTGGTGCGAGGGTTCGAATCCCTCCATCTCCGCCAGACCTCTTATGTGAAAATGTTTCTTGAGAATAATTATTAATTACGATATGGCCCGTTGGTCAAGCGGTTAAGACACCGCCCTTTCACGGCGGTAACACGGGTTCGAATCCCGTACGGGTCACCATATGGAGGATTAGCTCAGCTGGGAGAGCACCTGCCTTACAAGCAGGGGGTCGGCGGTTCGATCCCGTCATCCTCCACCATTTCTTTTTAAAGAGTTGTTTACAACTTCAAATTGCGGTCCTGTGGTGTAGCGGTTAACATGCCTGCCTGTCACGCAGGAGATCGCGGGTTCGAATCCCGTCAGGACCGCCATTTTTGGGCTGTAGCCAAGTGGTAAGGCACTGGATTTTGATTCCAGCACGCGAAGGTTCGATCCCTTCCAGCCCAGTTTTTATGTGTCATTAGCTCAGTTGGTAGAGCATCTGACTTTTAATCAGAGGGTCGCAGGTTCGAATCCTGCATGACACACCATTTTTAATTTCATATTTGCGGTCGTGGCGGAATCGGTAGACGCGCTAGGTTGAGGGCCTAGTGGTGGCAACATCGTGGAGGTTCAAGTCCTCTCGACCGCACCATATCGCACCCTTAGCTCAGCTGGATAGAGTACTTGACTACGAATCAAGGGGTCGGGAGTTCGAATCTCTCAGGGTGCACCATATTTTGTTTGCTTTGACGGGCCTATAGCTCAGCTGGTTAGAGCGCACGCCTGATAAGCGTGAGGTCGGTGGTTCGAGTCCACTTAGGCCCACCATTTTCAAAACAAACAATGACGAACTTTGAAAACTGAACGATGAGGCAAAAAACGTATTCTACGGAATACAAAAATGAATGAAGCGCAAGCTTCGTCAATCGTGACTTCGGTCACAAAAACGAGCAAGTCAAACACTTCATGGAGAGTTTGAT
>NZ_DGYQ01000049.1:0-54247 GCF_002396765.1 Exiguobacterium sp. UBA5002 | reverse complement strand
GCAGGTCGGTCTTTTTGTGTTTTCTAAAAAGCCTTATCAGTTGCATTTCTTTTTTTAGATGATTACTATTAAATCAAACAATAGTCAAAGATGGTCAGAGAGGTGGTGCCAATGCAAAACATCACAGATATCATCGAAGCCTATTTAAAGCAAATTTTACACGACGAAAAGACGATTGAAATCAAACGTCAAGAAATTGCACAACGTTTTGACTGTGTTCCATCACAAATCAATTACGTCATTAATACTCGTTTTACGGTCGAAAAGGGTTATTTTGTTGAAAGTAAGCGGGGCGGCGGTGGATACATTCGGATTCAAAAAATCGTTGTGCTCGATAGTCACGATCTATTAGACGAAGTCAGTTCATGGATCGGTGATCATTTGACGGAACAAGCTGCAGAAGATTATTTGATTCGTTTGATGAACGAACAATTATTGACGCGGCGGGAAGCTATTTTGATTCAATCGCTGTTGCAAAAAGAGAGTTTGCCAATGGCGGTCGAAGATCAACACCGGATGCGTGCCCACTTGATGCGGACGCTTCTTCAAACCATGAAGCGACTCTAGTCGTCGGACATTGGAGGAATGCACGATGCGTTGTCAACGATGTGGCGAACGAGAAGCAATCGTCCGTGTCAAACTCCCACAAGAATCGGAAACCGATGAGAAGTTCTTATGCTCGGTTTGTGTACGGGAGTTAGCACGTGAATATCAAGGGACGGCATGTCCGTCTTGTGGTATGAGCCGTCAACAATTGCTTCATCTTCGTAAAGTCGGTTGCCCGACTTGTTATTCATTTTTCAAAGACGAAGTCGACGGCATGGTTCGTCAGTTCCAACACGGTCATACGCAACATTATGGTTCACGCCCTGATGAGGAATCCGTGGAGAAACGATTAAACCAGCAACTTAGTCGACTCAAAGAACAACTCAACCGCAAAATCTTAGCAGAAGATTATGAAGAAGCAGAAGTCATAAAACAACAGATTGAGAGTGTCGAGGAGGATTTGCGTCATGTTTGAAGAGTTGCTTCAACACCCTTTAAGCGAATCGATGAATCAATCTTCTCCCTTTGACGACATCGTCGTTTCGACACGGATTCGGTTGGCGCGCAATACGACACGTTATCCGTTCTCAACGATGTTGTCAGAAGCACAAGCCAATGCACTCATTGAAGAGACGGAACGCCAACTAAACGGGATGAAAGGGTTCCGATTTGGTCGTGTCGATCAGGCGGATGTCCTGACGCGAACCGCTTTAGTAGAAAAGCATCTGATCAGTCCGGCGTTAGCGAGTCATCCACGGACAGGACTCTTCATTAGTGAGGATGAGCAGATCAGTGTCATGGTAAACGAAGAGGATCATTTCCGGATCCAGACATTATTACCTGGGCTACAGCTTGAAGAAGCGTTTCGGATCGCAAAACAAGTCGATCGCTTGATCAGCGAACGCTTTAAGATTGCTTTTGATGATACGCTTGGTTATTTAACGACATGTCCGAGTAACGTCGGAACAGGTCTTCGTGCTTCCGTGATGTTGCACTTACCGGGACTGGTCCTGACGAATCAGATTCAAGGCTATATCAAACACTTACGACAGCTCGGATTCGCGATTCGTGGGCGTTACGGAGAGGGAAGCGATGCCTCTGGTCGCATGTTCCAACTTTCGAACCAACGGACGCTTGGGGCAAGTGAGGATATGCTGATCACGGACTATCAATTTGCCGTCGAAGCATTAATTGAAGCAGAACAGGCAGCACGAAAAGGATTATTGGAGATGTATCAAGAAGAACTAGAGGACAGACTATATCGTTCCTACGGTATCCTGACATCAGCTCGACTGATTACAGCGCGGGAAGCAACGGAACGACTATCGGATGTTCGCTTAGCAGACAGTCTGGGACTAGAGGTCAATCTGCCTCCAAATCTTTTTCATCAACTGCTCGTTTCATTACAAACAGGTTTTCTACAAAAGCATTTCGGGAAACAATTAACATCTAGAGAACGGGACATCGAACGGGCGAAACGAATCCGGACGATGTTAACCGAACAAACAAACAGGGATCACACACAAGGAGGTTTTGCATAATGATGTTTGGACGATTCACAGAACGTGCACAACGTGTATTGGCACTTGCTCAAGAAGAGGCAGTACGGTTGGGGCACCACAATATCGGAACAGAACACATTTTACTCGGACTTGTACGTGAAGGAGACGGAATTGCTGCGAAAGCATTAACAGCACTCGGTCTCAGTTCAGATAAAATTCAAATGGAAGTCGAAGCATTGATCGGTCGCGGACAAGATGGTGCAACGACGATTCACTATACACCACGTGCGAAAAAGGTCATCGAGTTGTCAATGGATGAGGCACGTAAACTTGGTCACTCTTACGTCGGGACAGAACACCTCTTGCTCGGATTGATCCGAGAAGGAGAGGGCGTTGCTGCTCGTGTCTTGAATAACTTAGGTATCAGTCTTTCAAAAGCCCGTCAGCAAGTACTCCAGTTGCTCGGGAACAGCGAAACGACAGCAAACGCGTCGCAAGCAGGTTCAGGTGTCGCAACACCAACACTTGATGGTCTTGCTCGTGATTTGACACAACAAGCGCGCGAAACACGTCTTGATCCAGTTATCGGTCGTGCGAAAGAAATTCAACGTGTCATCGAAGTCTTGAGCCGCCGTACGAAAAATAACCCGGTCTTGATCGGGGAACCAGGGGTCGGTAAAACGGCTGTCGTCGAAGGTCTCGCTCAACAAATAATCAACAATGAAGTACCGGAGACGTTACGCAATAAACGTGTTATGGTACTCGACATGGGGACACTTGTCGCTGGTACGAAATACCGTGGTGAATTCGAAGATCGTTTGAAAAAGGTCATGGATGAGATTCGTCAAGCGGGGAACATCATTCTCTTCATCGATGAGTTGCATACATTGATCGGAGCGGGTGGAGCAGAAGGTGCGATCGATGCATCTAACATCCTTAAACCATCGCTCGCACGAGGCGAACTCCAGTGTATCGGAGCAACGACTCTTGATGAGTACCGGAAATACATCGAGAAAGATGCGGCACTCGAACGTCGTTTCCAACCGATCCAAGTCGCAGAGCCAACAACGGATGAAGCAACACAAATCCTATTTGGTCTTCGCGATCGTTATGAAGCACACCACCGTGTGACGATCACAGACGAAGCGATTCAAGAAGCCGTCACATTGTCAGATCGATACATTTCGGATCGTTTCCTTCCGGATAAAGCAATCGATTTGATTGATGAAGCGGCATCGAAAGTTCGGTTGCGTTCATACACAGCACCACCGAACTTAAAAGAAGTCGAAGCAAAACTCGAAGGTATCCGTAAGGACAAGGACGAAGCGGTCCAAAGCCAAGAGTTCGAAAAAGCAGCAAGCCTCCGCGATACGGAACAAAAATTACGCGATGAGCTTGAGCGTTTGAAAGAGGAATGGCAGAATAAACAAGGCAACGAAAAACTTGAAGTCACAAAAGATGACATCGCACAAGTCGTTGCCAACTGGACAGGTGTACCGGTCACGAAGATCGCGGAAGAAGAGACGGATCGTCTCCTTCGCCTCGAAGAAATCCTTCACGATCGTGTCATCGGACAAAATGAAGCCGTTAAATCAATTTCAAAAGCCATCCGTCGCGCACGTGCTGGACTCAAAGATCCAAAACGTCCGATTGGTTCGTTCATCTTCCTCGGTCCTACTGGGGTTGGTAAGACAGAACTTGCCCGTGCGGTTGCCGAAGCGATGTTCGGAGATGAGGATGCGATCATCCGGATCGACATGTCAGAGTACATGGAGAAACATGCAACGAGCCGTCTCGTCGGTTCACCTCCAGGATATGTCGGTTACGAAGAAGGCGGTCAATTGACGGAAAAAGTTCGTCGGAAACCATACTCGGTCATCTTACTTGATGAAATCGAGAAGGCGCACCCGGAAGTCTTCAACATTCTCTTGCAAGTACTTGATGATGGACGCTTAACAGACTCGAAAGGTCGGACGGTTGATTTCCGTAACACGATCATCGTCATGACATCGAACGTCGGTGCAAGTGCCCTTAAACGTAATAAATATGTCGGATTCGCTGTTTCTGAAGATACGGATCGCGAATACAAAGACATGAAAGATAAAGTCATGGAAGAACTCAAACGGGCGTTCCGTCCAGAGTTCTTGAACCGGATTGATGAAACGATCGTCTTCCACTCACTCGAGAAACAACACATCGAAGAGATCGTGAAGTTGATGGCGAAAACCCTTGAAAAACGTTTGGCTGAACAGGAAATTCATTTCGAATTGACACCAGCTGCCCTCTCGAAGATTGCCGATATCGGATACGATCCAGAGTACGGCGCACGTCCAATCCGTCGTGCCCTTCAACGGGAAGCGGAAGACCGGTTGTCAGAAGCATTGCTCGCAGGCGATATCCAAAAAGGAGAACGTGTTGCGCTTGATGTCGAAGAGAACGAATTCATCGTTCGCCGGAATCACGTAAGTTCTGCCGCAACGGAATAAGCACTGAGCACAGGGCCAGCTTTCGCACTTTCTGAGCGAAGCTGGTTCTTTTTTTGAAACAGAAAGGATGAATCGATTGGCTAAGTTAAAAACAAAATTCGTTTGTCAAAGCTGTGGGACCGAATCCCCGAAATGGATGGGACGTTGTTCCGGGTGCGGAGAATGGAACACGATGGTCGAAGAAGTCGTCGAAGAGAAAAAAGGGCGGCGCGGTGCTGCTTTCGTTCATACGACGACAAAACAATTGAAGCCAGAGCGCCTCGCGAACATCGTCTCGCAAGAAGAGAGTCGCGTCTTTACCGGAAGTGGTGAATTCGACCGTGTCCTCGGAGGCGGTATCGTTCCAGGTTCGATGGTGCTTGTTGGAGGAGATCCGGGGATCGGGAAGTCGACGATCTTATTGCAGACGAGCGCACGTCTTGCCCAACGCGGCGAAAAAGTGCTCTACATCTCAGGAGAAGAATCGCTCAAACAAACGAAATTGCGCGCGGAACGGCTTGGCTTACCGACACAGGATTTGTTCGTCCTGAGTGAGACGGACATGAACATGATTGAACGTGTCGTCGATGAAGAACAGCCACGTTTTTTAATCATCGACTCGATTCAAACCGTTTACATTGATGAAATCCAGTCCGCACCCGGGAGCGTGACACAGGTACGTGAATGTACGGCGATGCTGATGAAAATTGCGAAGAGTCGCGGTATTGCGATCTTCATCGTCGGTCACGTCACGAAACAGGGTTCGATTGCTGGACCACGTTTACTGGAGCACATGGTGGATGCTGTCTTGTATTTCGAAGGCGAACGTCACCATACGTTCCGGATTCTGCGTGCCGTCAAAAACCGATTTGGTTCAACGAATGAGATCGGAATTTTTGAGATGCGGGAGTCTGGTCTTGAAGAGGTCTTGAATCCGTCAGAAATTTTCCTCGAGGAGCGGACGTCCGGTGTATCCGGTTCGACGATCGTCGCTTCCATGGAAGGGACACGGACGGTCCTTGTCGAACTGCAAGCACTGATTTCACCGACGTCATTCGGAAATCCAAGACGGATGGCGACCGGAATCGATCAAAACAAGGTAGCCTTATTGATGGCTGTGCTTGAGAAACGGTCGGGTCTTCTCCTTCAGACACAAGATGCGTACCTCAAGGCAGCCGGTGGTGTGAAGCTTGATGAACCGGCGATTGACTTGGCCGTTTGTGTGGCAATTGCTTCTAGTTTCCGTGACAAGCCGACGCGTCCGACGGATGTCGTCATTGGTGAAGTCGGATTGACAGGTGAGGTTCGCCGTGTATCGCGGATTGAACAACGTGTAGCAGAAGCAGCTAAACTCGGTTTCACGAGGGCGATCATTCCGAAAAACAACTTGGGTGGTTGGACGTATCCGGACGGGATTACGGTCGTCGGTGTCGAGAGTGTGGATGAAGCATTACGTGAAACGATTCCGTTTTAAGCTGGAATGACGCAAAAAATGGGGGAACTGTAATGGATATGTAAACAGTTTCCCCTCCTTCCGGCGTAGGTAGTTCAAATCAGTACATGTTACAATGAACTTAAAATAAGCAAAGGAGGTGAGAAGATTGAAAATCGTCATTCGGGTATTTTTTGCATTACTCGGACTTGCCCTCGGGATCTTGTTGCTTCCTCAGTTCTTCCAATTAATTGAAACGGCAACGAATACGACATTCCCCTCGTGGTTGATGAGCGAATACGTAACTGGAACGATTGGTGCACTCATATTCTTATTAATTGGATTATTCATTACGGATTCGGTAATTCGACTTCTCCGATTTTTAGAAGAACGGCTCGTCAAAGCCCCAGTGGCAGATCTCTTTTTTGGAACATTTGGTTTGTTGATTGGGTTGGTACTGGCTTTCCTCGTCAGTACATTGATTGATTTGGTAGGTATTCCTGTCCTCAGTAATGTCTTAACGATCTTCGTGACCGCGTTATTCGGATATCTCGGCTTTACAGTCGGGTATCGTAAACGTCATGAATTGACGAAAATCTTCTTACGTAGCAACCAAAGTGAGAAAAAGACGGCACCTGAAGTCGTCGCCCCAGTTAAGTCAAACAGTAAGGTACTCGATACGAGCGTCATCATCGACGGGCGGATCACGGATATCACGAAGACCGGTTTCGTCGAAGGAAAGCTGATCGTTCCGCAATTCGTCATTGGGGAGTTGCAGTACATCGCCGATTCTTCGGACACGTTGAAACGAAACCGTGGACGTCGTGGACTCGATGTCTTAAAAGAGTTACAAGAGATTCCCGGTGTTGAGGTCGAAATTTACGATGGCGACTTCGAGGATGTACCGGAAGTAGACATCAAACTGATTAAACTCGCGGAACTCGTCAAAGGGATCGTCGTCACGAACGACTATAACTTGAACAAAGTCTGTGAAGTCCGACATGTTCCTGTTCTTAACATCAATGACCTGGCGAATGCCGTCAAACAAGTCGTCATTCCAGGAGAAGAGATGACCGTTCTTGTCATCAAGGAAGGAAAAGAACAAAAACAGGGCATTGCCTATCTCGAAGATGGGACGATGGTCGTCGTCGAAGGCGGAAAACACCTCATTTCGAAAACGATTGGCGTTGTCGTCACGAGTGTCTTGCAGACGTCAGCTGGACGAATGATTTTTGCGAAACCACAAGAAAAATGAGACACTATGCCTAGAGAGACATCGAGAGGCATTCGGATAGACCCCGCAACGGATTCGATTTCATGATCGAGTCCGTTTTCGGTGTGATGGAATGGATCACGATGATCAGTGAGAGAGAAAAGAGGGAATGGGATGTCTACAGCCACATATCGCGTCGTCATCCCCGCTGCCGGTGCCGGTAAGCGGATGGGCGCAGATCGTAATAAATTGATGCTTGAACTAAGAGACCGTCCAATCATTGCTTGGACACTGGATGTCTTCGAGGCAGATCCGGCATGTACGGAAATCGTCCTCGCGATCAATCCACTAGAACAGGAATGGTTTACAAGTATTATCGCGTCTTATAAGACATCGATTAGACTTGTCGCGGGTGGTACCGAACGTCAGGAAAGTGTGCTCCGTGGTCTTGAAGCGTTAGAAGGCGAAGGAATCGTTCTGATCCATGATGGGGCCCGACCGTTTATTTCACAAGCAGCGATTCATGCGGTCGTCCAGGCGGCTGTCCTAGATCAGGCAGCGATTCTTGCCGTGCCGATCAAAGACACCGTCAAACGGGTTGAAGCGAACCATATCAGCGAGACCGTCCCGCGGGAACACCTGATGGCAGCGCAGACACCACAAGCGTTTGATCTTGCGACGATTCGCACGGTTCACGAAAAAGCGACAACGAAATACCTAGGAACCGATGATGCAAGTTTGATAGAATGGGACGGAGGAAAAGTAACGATCGTCCACGGTCACTACGAAAATATCAAGATGACGACACCGGACGATCTATGGTTCGGTGAAGCGATTCTAATGAAACGAGGGAAATGACGATGATTCGAATTGGACAAGGTTTTGATGTACATGCCTTTGCAGAGGATCGGAAATTGATTTTAGGCGGCATCGAGATTCCGCACACGAAAGGATTGCTCGGTCATTCGGATGCAGACGTCTTGTTACATACGATTGCCGACGCGGCACTTGGTGCAATCGCAGCAGGAGATATCGGAAAACATTTTCCGGACACGGATCCGGAATTCAAGGATGCCGATTCAGCAAAATTGCTGCAGCATGTCTACGCGCTCGTTAAACAACAAGGGTATGAGCTTGGCAACCTAGATGCGACAGTCATCGCACAGGCACCAAAGCTTCGTCCGTACATCGACACGATGCGTGCGCGAATCGCGGAATTACTCGAAGCGGACATTGAACAGATCAATGTCAAGGCAACGACAACGGAATGGTTAGGTTTTACGGGGCGAGAAGAGGGAATCGCTTGTCAAGCAGTGATTCTACTGAAACGAATCGAAGAATAAGGTATACTAGATAAGCGAATTTTAGTCGAAGGAGTGATTGGCAATGGCAGAAGTACGAGTACGTTATGCCCCAAGTCCAACAGGACACTTGCATATCGGGAATGCCCGGACTGCATTATTTAACTATCTGTTTGCGCGCCACTTAGGCGGTAAGATGGTATTACGAATCGAGGATACGGACCAAAAGCGGAACATCGCAGGCGGTGTCGAGAGTCAAATGAAGAACCTCGAGTGGCTCGGTGTCGATTGGGACGAAGGTCCAGATCGCGGTGGCGAGTACGGTCCTTATTCACAAATGGAGCGTCTCGATATCTATCAAAAGTACACGGACGAGTTACTTGAAAAAGGACTTGCTTACCGTTGCTACATGACATCGGAAGAGCTCGAAGCAGAACGCGAAGCACAAATCGCACGTGGAGAAGCACCACGTTATTCAGGGGCACACCGTAACCTGACAGCAGAACAAGAAGAAGCGTTCCGCGCAGAAGGTCGCACACCGTCCATTCGGATTCGTGTACCGGAAGATGTCACGTATACATGGAATGATATCGTTAAAGACGACGTCTCATTCGAATCAAAAGACTTCGGTGACTGGGTCATCGTCAAAAAAGACGGCATTCCGACGTATAACTTTGCCGTCGTCATCGACGATCACTTGATGGCGATCAGTCATGTTCTTCGTGGGGATGATCATATTTCGAACACACCGAAACAGATGATGATCTATGATGCGTTCGGTTGGGAATACCCGACGTTCGGTCACATGACATTGATCGTCAACGAATCACACAAGAAACTCTCGAAACGTGATCACTCGATCATTCAGTATATCGAGCAGTATAAAGAGCTCGGTTATCTCCCGGAAGCATTGCTCAACTTCATCACGCTTCTCGGTTGGTCACCAGTCGGCGAACAAGAGATCTTCACAAAAGAAGAGTTCATCGAAATCTTTGACGCGGATCGTCTATCGAAGAGTCCAGCTGTCTTTGACCAAAACAAATTGGCTTGGATCAATAGCCAGTACATGAAACATCAATCGTTCGAAGAAGTATTCGAAGCCAGTCTTCCGTTCCTACAAGAAGCAGGTCGCATCGAAGCGTCACCTTCAGAAGAAGAGCTCGCTTGGGCACGTGATCTCGTCGCGTTATACCGCGAACAGATGACGCATGGCGCGGAAATCGTCAAGCTTTCAGAGATGTTCTTTGAGGACGAAGTGGTGTATGATGAAGAGGCAAACACTGTCTTGAGTGGCGAGACGGTTCCGACTGTACTTGCAGAATTCGCGAACCAGTTACGTGCTCTCGAAGAGTGGACACCAGAAGCAATTAAAGCATCGATCAAAGCGACGCAAAAAGCGACTGGTCAAAAAGGAAAGAACTTATTCATGCCAATTCGTGTCGCGACGACAGGACAGACGCATGGTCCAGAACTCCCGAACACGATTCATTTACTAGGAAAAGACCGTGTGCTTGCACGGCTTGAAGCAGAATAACGAAAGCGTAGACGAGGAAAGTAACGATGCGTCTTCTTCTCCAGAGACAAGCTCGAATGGTGCGAGGGCTTGAAGAAGCGAATCATGAAATGCCCCTCTGAGTGCTGCCCGAAATCCGTGAAAGTAGGCGCAGACGTATCTCCGGCGTTAACGGACGTCGAGAGGGACGAGTCAATCGTCCAAACAGAGTGGGACCGCGCTTCGTTAGCGTCTCTGTGCAGCAATGCATAGAGGCGCTTTTTCTTATGGAAAGGAGAACGTATATGACACGGATGCGAGAAGATATCCGCAATGTGTTTGAGCAAGATCCAGCTGCCCGCAGCACGTTAGAAGTCATTTTGACATACCCGGGCTTACATGCGATTTGGATGCATCGCCTGGCCCATCGGCTCTGGAACGCGAAGTTTCGCTTGCTCGGTCGATTGATTTCGCAATTCAGTCGCTTTTTGACAGGCATCGAGATTCATCCAGGAGCGACGATTGGACGCCGATTCTTTATTGACCATGGGATGGGTGTCGTCATTGGTGAGACGACGATCATTGGCGATGACGTCACGTTGTTTCAAGGCGTGACACTCGGCGGAACGGGGAAAGAAACAGGAAAGCGTCATCCGACGATTGAAGACGGCGTACTTGTCTCTGCCGGTGCTCGTGTCCTAGGTGATATCACGATCGGGGCATACTCAAAAATCGGTGCCAGTTCCGTCGTCTTAAAACACGTTCCTCCAAATGCGACCGTCGTCGGCATTCCGGGACGTGTCGTCATTCAAGACGGCATGAAGGTCGAAGCACCACTTGATCATCGTTTCCCGGATCCGGTCAGCGAATGCCAAGAGCGGATTGAAATGGAACTAGAAGTATTAAAACAAGAAATTGAACGGATTAAAGGAGGGCGACGTCATGATTCAACTGTACAACAGCATGACCGGAAAAAAGGAACCATTTAAACCATTAGAAGAAGGAAAGGTCAAGATGTATGTCTGTGGTCCGACGGTTTACAACTACATTCATATCGGCAATGCACGTCCAGCGATCGTCTTCGATACAGTCCGTCGCTACTTCACATACCGCGGATATGAGGTCAAATACGTCTCGAACTTCACGGACGTCGACGATAAGATCATCCGGACAGCAAACGAACTCGGAGAAGATTATCATGCGTTGACGAAACGTTTCATTGAAGCTTATCACGCGGATACGGGCGCCTTGAATGTCCAAAAAGCGGACATCCATCCACTCGTCACGGAAACGATGGACGATATCATCGCATTCATCGAAGTCCTTGTTGAAAAAGGCAATGCCTACGCTTCAAGCGGGGATGTCTACTTCCGGACGCGTAGTTTCAAGGATTACGGACAATTAAGCCAACAGTCGATCGACGAGTTGCGTGCAGGTGCACGAATCGAAGTCGGAGAGAAAAAAGAAGATCCGCTTGATTTCGTGCTCTGGAAAGCAGCAAAACCAGGCGAGCCGGCATGGACGAGTCCGTGGGGCGAAGGGCGACCAGGCTGGCACATCGAGTGCTCGGCGATGGCGAAGAAATACCTCGGAGAGACGATCGATATCCATGCCGGTGGACAAGACTTGAAGTTCCCGCACCATGAGAATGAGATCGCTCAGTCGGAAGCATGCAATTCTCAGAAGTTCGCGAACTACTGGATGCATAACGGGTTCTTGAACATCGAAAATGAGAAGATGTCGAAGTCGCTCGGTAACTTCCTGACGGTCCATGAAGCAATCCAAGCGGTCGATCCGATGGTGTTACGATTCTTCATGTTGTCGGTTCAATATCGTCATCCGATCAACTACAGTCGTGAACTGATCGACCAAGCAGCGAATGGTCTCGCACGGATCCGGGAGTCGGTCGCAAACATTGAACACCGACTTGACATGACGGCTGATCTCGGAACAGGTGAAGAGAAGTGGTTGAATCGTCTAGCGGCAATCAAGGAACACTTCATCACATCGATGGATGATGATTTCAATACAGCGAACGCGGTGACGGATTTGTTTGATCTCTCGAAAGAAGCCAACCTATACCTCGGAGAAGCGCATGTATCGAAACAGGTTCTCGAACAGTTCCTCGCACTCTTCTCGGAATTATCAGGCGTCCTAGGTGTGACGTTGACAGTTGATAAAGGCTTACTCGATGAAGAAGTCGAACAGTTGATCGAAGAGCGGAACACAGCCCGTCAAAATCGTGACTTCGCACGAGCGGACGCAATCCGCGACCAACTACGTGACCAAGGCATTCTGCTCGAAGATACAGCACAAGGGATGCGGTGGAAGCGCGGATGAAGAACTACAAACAACTGAATGCACTCGCGTTAGCGTACATGGGCGATGTCGTCTATGAGATTCGTGTGCGGGAGCGATTGCTCGAACAAGGTTATGTGAAGCCGGGCGAGTTGCACAAAGCAGCTGTCCGGTACGTTCGGGCACAAGCACAAGCGACGGTCGTGACGCACTGGTTGAACACGGATGCGTTGACGGAAGAAGAGGCAGCGGTCGTCCGGCGCGGGAAGAACGCGAAATCCGGTTCCATCCCGAAGAGTACAGACGTCCACACGTATCGCTACGCGACAGCATTTGAAGCATTACTCGGTTATATTTATCTTTCAGAAGGAGGGGATCGCCTTGAAGAACTCATCGGACAAGCGTTCGAATTACTCGAAGCCGAAAAAACAGACGAATCCTAAGGCTACAAGCGCGAAGCCAAAAACGAAGGCACAGCGTCCAGCACAAGAGAAACGAAAAGCCGCTCCGGTCAAGGAACAGCCAGTCGCGATCGAACCGCTCGAAGAAGGACAAGATTTCTTGTCGGGTCGAAATCCGGTTCTAGAAGCATTACGGAGCGGACGAGAGATGAACAAGCTGTTTCTGCAGGAAGGACAACAAAAAGGACCACTTGCCGTCATCCACGCGATGGCGCAGGAAGCAGGGATTCAAATCCAGCTCGTCCCGCGTTCGCGGTTAACGGGTTTAGCCGGAACGGAAAATCACCAAGGTGTCGTCGCAGCGGTAGCGGCGTATGAGTACGCCGAGATGGAAGACATCTTTGAGCTCGCGCGTCAAAAGGACGAAACACCGCTCTTGATCCTACTCGATGAACTCGAGGATCCGCATAATCTCGGATCAATCTTGCGGACAGCAGATGCTGTCGGGGCACACGGGATCATCATTCCGAAGCGTCGATCAGTCGGATTGACGCAAGTCGTCGCAAAAGCATCAACAGGCGCGATCGAACATATTCCTGTCGTTCGCGTGACGAACCTTGCGCGGACGATGGAGGATCTAAAGAAACAAGGCATCTGGTTCGTCGGAACGGATGCGCGCGAAAGTGATGACTACCGGACACTTGATGGGACGATGCCACTCGGAATCGTCATTGGAAGTGAAGGAAAAGGAATGAGCCGGCTCGTCCGTGAGAAATGTGATTTCCTCGTCCACCTCCCGATGGCGGGACATGTCACATCGCTCAACGCATCGGTTGCTGCTTCGTTATTACTATATGAAGTCTACCGGACTAGAAAGCCGTATGCGCGATGAAATATGATCGTCTCATCGTAGATGGCTATAATATCATTGGCGCATGGCCAGAATTTCGGACGTTGCGGGAGCAAGATTTTGAATTGGCACGGGAACGGCTGATTCATGCGATGGCGGAATACCAAGCTGTCACAGGTCTCAGCGTTACGATCGTCTTCGATGCCTATCTTCAACCGGGACGTGAATCCCGGATGCAAAAAAGCGGGATTGATATCGTCTACACACGGGAGAACGAGACGGCAGATGAATGGATTGAAAAGACAGCTGCTGATTGGCTACAAGATATCCGGGTCAAGTTAACGGTAGCGACGAATGATTATACGGAGCAGTGGGTCATCTTCACGCTCGGAGCACTCCGCATATCGGCGCAAGAGCTCCGGCGAGAGTGGAAAGCGGCAGTCGCTGTCATCAAACAACAGACGACGTCTGCGAAGACGACGGCTCAACCGCGCTCGAAGATTGATTTACCAGAAGACGTCGTCGCACGTTTAGAAGCGATCCGTCGTCGAAAGAATTCAGATACATGATATGAACCATTCGCATGAGCAGATCACCGTTTTTCCTACTTTGGAAGAACGGTGTTTTTTATGAAAAGATACATTTTGGATACAACAAAAGAGGTCATGCCAATTTTCATTGTCGTGCGACAGGTAATTATTGTATAATTAAAAACAATTGAACTATTCGTCAATGATGCTTGGAGGGATACAGGATGAGTTTGGTTTCGTTCGACCAGTTTGGGTGCATGACCGATGAAGCGCTTGTAGAACAAGCGAAAGAGTTCGACAACAGCGATGCGCTCGAATTTTTGATCGAGCGGTATCGAAATTTCGTGCGCGCCAAAGCCCGTTCTTACTTTTTGATCGGGGCAGACCGCGAAGACATCATTCAAGAAGGAATGATCGGTCTCTATAAGGCGGTACGGGATTACCGAACGGATAAGCTTGCCTCGTTTAAAGGATTTGCCGAATTATGCATTACGAGACAGATGATCACTGCGATCAAGACGGCGACACGTCAGAAACATATCCCGTTGAACTCTTACATCTCACTCGATAAACCGATCTATGACGATGAATCGGAGCGGACGTTACTCGATATCATTACGTCGACAGCACCTTCTGACCCACAAATCTTGATCGTCAACCGGGAAGAATATGCAGACATTGAATCGAAGATGGATGAAATTTTAAGCGACCTTGAACGCAAAGTCCTCGCGCTCTATCTTGACGGACGGACGTATCAGGAAATCTCTGACGACCTCGATCGTCATGTCAAATCGATCGACAATGCCTTGCAACGCGTCAAGCGCAAGCTTGAGCGTTATCTCGAAGCACGAAAGATGACGGTCTAACAGAGAGGTAGATTGACCGTAATCCCTTCCTATGCTACTGTATAACTAGCGCCTTACTAGCGAGACGCCGCTCATAGGCGTTTTTTTTTACGCTCTTTTTCGGAAGGAAAGTACCTCAACAGAAGAGAAGAGTGGCAAAGAAGGAGGACTTTGAGATGGCGAAGAAAGTAGGCCTTGCTTGTGATAATTGCGGTGCCCGCGACTATACGACGATGAAAAAAGAGGACGTCACTGTCCGCTTGGAATTGAAGAAATTCTGCCGTCGTTGTAACGCGCATACGATTCATAAAGAAGCGAAATAAGGCTTCATCTGTCCCGATTTATTACATCCTGGAGGGAAAGTACGATGAAATTTTTGCGTGACGTATGGAATGAATTGAAAAAGACGAGCTGGCCAAAACGGAAAGAGCTGACGAAATACACATTGACGGTCATCGGTATGGTGATCTTCATGGGTGTCTTCATCTTCGGCGTCGATTCAGGGCTTAGCGCATTGATGAGCTGGTTGATTAAGTAAAAAGAAGAGGTGGCCTACCATGGAGAAACAATGGTTTGTCGTCCAAACGTATTCCGGATTCGAAAATAACGTCAAGGCGAACCTTGAACGTCGGATTGAATCCATGAACATGGACGAAAAAATCTTCCGTGTACTCGTTCCGATTGAAACGGTACAAGAAGAAGTAACGAACAAAAAGGGAGAAACGAAAATCAAGGAACGTGAAGTCAAGATCTTCCCGGGGTATGTCCTCGTTGAGATGGTCATGACGGATGATTCCTGGTATGTCGTCCGGAATACTCCGAACGTCACGGGCTTCCTCGGATCAGTCGGCGGCGGTTCAAAACCGACACCGCTCCTTCCGGAAGAAGCAGAAAACATCCTTGGATCAATGGGTCTCGTCGATCTGAAGAGCCGTTACGACTTCTCACTCGGACAAATCGTCCGAATCAAAGAAGGAGCTTTCGAAAATCTCGAAGGTACGATCGAGGAGCTTGATACAGATGCTGAGAAAATGAAAGTCTCTGTTGATATGTTCGGTCGCGAAACGAAGGTCGAGCTTGATTTCGCACAGGTCGATAAAATCGATTAAGTTTCCTATTGCGAATGTTTTGTTTTAATGATACAATTTTTCGTGTTTGATGTTGTGCTTATTTCGATAAATAACTCGTCGAATAGAATGAGTGGGAGGACGCGCAACGTCCAATTAAACCACATTAAAGAATTAAGGAGGTGTGTCTCGTGGCGAAGAAGGTTATGAAACTCGTAAAACTTCAAATTCCTGCGGGCAAAGCAAACCCAGCTCCACCAGTTGGACCGGCACTCGGTCAAGCAGGTGTGAACATCATGGGCTTCTGTAAAGAGTTCAACGCTCGTACACAAGACCAAGCCGGCTTGATTATCCCTGTAGTCATCACGGTTTTTGAAGATCGTTCATTCACATTCATCACTAAAACTCCTCCAGCAGCAGTTCTCTTGAAGAAAGCAGCTGGAATTGAGAGTGGTTCAGGTGAACCGAACCGTAAGAAAGTAGCGACTGTCAAACGTGACAAAGTTCGTGAAATCGCTGAAACAAAAATGCCAGACCTTAACGCATCATCTGTTGAAACAGCAATGTTGATGGTTGAAGGTACTGCACGTTCTATGGGTATCGTAATCGAAGACTAATGTCTTTTTGATTACCATGAACAACGATGAGGGTCGCAGGCGGATAGTTTCTTGAAGCCTGCTACCCTTTCATTATGTGGGAGGATTTTCCGCACAACCACAAAGGAGGAACCTAAAATGGGTAAGAAGTACAAAGAAGCTGCTAAGCTTATCGATCGTACGGTTTCATACGAACTCGCAGAAGCTGTAGATTTGACTAAAAAATCTGCAACTGCGAAATTCGATGAGACTATCGAATTGGCTGTTCGTCTCGGAGTAGATCCGAAGAAAGCAGACCAACAAATCCGTGGAGCAGTCGTATTGCCACACGGTACTGGTAAAACACAAAAAGTTCTCGTCTTCGCGAAAGGTGAGAAATTAAAAGAAGCGGAAGCTGCTGGAGCAGATTACGCTGGTGATGCTGAGTACATCAACAAAATCCAACAAGGATGGTTCGACTTCGACGTTATCGTCGCGACACCAGACATGATGGGTGAAGTTGGTAAACTTGGTCGCGTTCTCGGACCAAAAGGCCTCATGCCAAACCCGAAAACAGGTACAGTTACATTTGACGTCACAAAAGCAATCAACGATATCAAAGCTGGTAAAGTTGAGTACCGTGTCGACAAATCAGGTAACATCCACGTTCCTGTCGGTAAAAAATCATTCGATAACGAGAAACTCGTTGATAACATCAACACAGTTATCGAAACTCTCGTAAAAGTTAAGCCTGCTACTGCTAAAGGTGTATACCTTAAGAACATCGCGATCGCTTCTACAATGGGTCCTGGTGTAAAAGTATCTTCAGCTGACTTCGCGAAATAATTTCGTCTAAAACGAACTTGACAACGTTCTAAGAACGCTGTTACAGTATAAAACGTTGATATATTTCGACATACCGTAGACAGAAGGTGCTCACATGGGCATAAATCCTTCCGAGGTGTTCTTGCTCAGAGAGCCTGTTTGTTCAGGTATCCTTTTTGACGATTACGCCTCCTCTGCTCTGCAGACGGAGGCTTTTTATTTGAAATCGAGCAGCCCCTCGCACCGGTACATTTCATCTACCAGGAGGTGCAACAGAAATGGCAAACGAAAAAGTTATCGCTGTCAAAGCGGATCTCGTATCTGAGATCGCTGAGAAACTCCAAGCGAGCGCAGGAACAGTTGTCGTCGACTACCGTGGTCTCACAGTAGAAGAAGTCACTGAACTTCGTAAACAACTCCGCGAAGCGGGCGTTGAATTCAAAGTTTACAAAAACGGTCTCCTCCGCCGCGCGGCAGTTCAAAGCAACCTCGAAGGTCTTGATGAAGTCTTCACAGGTCCTAGTGCGATCGCCTTCAGCAATGAAGACGTTATCGCGCCAGCTAAGATCTTGAACGACTTCGCTAAAACGCACAAGGCTCTCGAACTTAAAGGTGGTATCATCGAAGGCAAAGTCACTTCAGTAGAAGATGTCAAAGCCCTTGCGGAACTTCCATCACGCGAAGGTCTCCTTTCGATGCTCCTCAGCGTGCTTCAAGCGCCAATCCGTGGACTCGCGGTGGCAACGAACGCAATCGCAGAGCAAAAAGAAGAACAATCTGCTTAATTTCTGCTTAGCGGGATAGGCAACCAACACAATTTTCACACCCCAACGTGGGCTAAATCAAAGGAGGAAAACCATAATGGCTTTCAACAAAGAGCAATTTATCGAAGACCTCAAGGGCATGACTGTTCTTGAACTTAACGAACTCGTAAAAACAATCGAAGAAGAATTCGGCGTATCAGCAGCAGCTCCAGTAGCAGTTGCAGGTGCTGGCGCAGGCGCAGCAGCTGAAGAGCAAACTGAATTCGACGTTATCCTTACTAACGCTGGATCTGGTAAAATCAACGTCATCAAAGCAGTTCGCGAATTGACTGGTCTCGGTCTTAAAGAAGCGAAAGCTCTCGTAGACGGAACTCCAGCACCAGTTAAAGAAGGCGTTTCGAAAGAAGACGCTGAAGCAATGAAAGCTAAGCTTGAAGAAGCTGGCGCTACTGTAGAAGTTAAGTAATTTTCTTCTTCCGTAGAAACAAGAGAAGCTCGCATTGCGAGCTTCTTTTGTTTTCATCTTTTACATGAGAGGGGAAGGAAACATGGCGGATCATTATTATACGAATGACCCTTCATCGAAACGAGATCCGAAGACGTGGGAATATGTCCTGCGTGGTCAGACGCTCCGCTTTACATCGGACCATGGTGTCTTTTCGAAGAACGGAATCGATTTTGGTTCCCGTCTGTTGATCGAGGCATTCACGGAACCGGCTGTAGCGGGAGACATCTTGGATGTCGGTTGCGGATACGGACCGATGGGCATCGCGCTTTCGAAGTCGACGGGTCGTCCGGCGCACTTGATCGATGTCAATGAACGGGCGCTCGAACTAGCGGCAGACAATGCGCGCGCGAACGGTGTTTCCGTGACGACCGGTGTGAGTGACGGGTATGATGGGGTAGGCGAATCGACATTCGCAGCGATCGTGACGAATCCACCGATTCGGGCGGGAAAAACGGTCGTTCATCGTATTCTCCGGGAAGCGTATGATCACCTTGTCGTCGGCGGCGAGCTTTGGGTCGTCATTCAAAAGAAACAAGGTGGACCATCAGCGAAGAAATTGATGGAAGACGTATTCGGTATGTGTGAGACAGTTACCCGCGATAAAGGGTACTCGATATTTAAATCAATTCGGTCTTGACAAATCGAAGGATTTGTCGTTGACCGCATGTTGTGTCTATGATAGTATTATAAAATGCCATTGGAGTGATTTTTGGATAAGATGTTTGAAAGCAGCTGGCGTTCTCGACTACAGATGATTGAGTAGACAAGACGTCGCTTTTTTGCGCTTATCAATCAAAAAATGGCTTCAATGTTCGATATTACACCCGTCCTTCTCTATAAGAAGAAGTGGGTCTGAGAGGTGAATCAGTTGACTGGTCAACTTGTTCAGTACGGTCGTCACCGTCAGAGAAGAAGCTATGCACGTATCAGCGAAGTATTGGAACTTCCAAACTTAATCGAGATTCAAACGAATTCGTATGAGTGGTTCCTGCGGGAAGGTCTTCGTGAGATGTTTCATGACATTTCGCCGATTTCCGATTTCACAGGGAATCTCGTATTAGAATTCATCGACTACTCGCTCGGAGAGCCGAAGTATTCGATCGATGAATCGAAAGAGCGCGACGTGACCTATTCGGCACCACTACGCGTTAAAGTCCGTCTTCAAAATAAAGAGACGGGTGAATTGAAAGAACAAGAAGTCTTCATGGGTGACTTCCCGCTTATGACGGAGTCGGGAACATTCATCATCAATGGAGCGGAGCGCGTAATCGTTTCGCAGCTTGTTCGTTCGCCAAGTGTTTATTACAACAATAAGTTAGATAAGAACGGTAAGCGTGGATTCTCCGCGACAGTCATCCCAAACCGTGGTGCATGGCTCGAGCTCGAGACAGACGCGAAAGACATCGTTTATGTTCGCATTGATCGCACGCGTAAGATTCCAGTAACGGTTCTTTTACGTGCTCTTGGTTTCGGTACGGATCAGGAAATCATCGATCTTCTCGGTGATGATGAGTACCTCCGGAATTCACTTGAAAAAGATAATACGGAATCAACGGAAAAAGCCCTCATCGAGATTTATGAGCGTCTACGTCCGGGAGAGCCGCCGACAGTCGAAAACGCAAAAGCGTTGCTCGTGTCGCGCTTCTTTGACCCGAAACGTTATGATTTGGCAAACGTTGGTCGTTATAAAATCAATAAAAAGCTTCATCTTAAGAACCGTCTCTTCGGTCAAAAACTCGCGGAAACGCTTGTTGATCCTGAGACAGGTGAAGTCATCGCGGAAGCAGGAACGGTCCTTGATCGTCGTATGCTCGATAAAGTCCTTCCATTCCTCGAAGGATCCGTTGGTTACATCGAAGCGACGCCTACAGGCGGCGTGACGCAGGGTGAGGCTTTCAACTTACAGTCAATCAAGGTGTTCGCACCGGACGATGCTGAAGGTGAACGCATCATCAATATCATCGGTAACGGTAACATCGATCGTGACATCAAGCACATCACGCCTGCTGACATGATTGCTTCCATCAACTACTTCTTTAACTTGTTGCATGAAGTCGGTACGACAGACGATATCGACCACCTCGGTAACCGTCGTCTTCGTTCAGTCGGTGAGCTGCTCCAGAACCAATTCCGGATCGGTCTCTCACGGATGGAACGTGTCGTTAAGGAACGGATGTCGATTCAGGATCAGAATGCAATCACGCCACAGGCATTGATCAACATTCGTCCAGTTATCGCATCGATTAAAGAGTTCTTCGGTAGCTCGCAGTTGTCTCAGTTCATGGACCAAACGAACCCGCTTGCGGAATTGACGCACAAACGTCGTCTTTCAGCACTCGGACCTGGTGGTTTGACACGTGAGCGCGCTGGTTTCGAAGTTCGTGACGTACACTACTCGCACTATTCCCGTATGTGTCCGATCGAAACGCCAGAGGGACCAAACATCGGTTTGATCAACTCGTTGTCTTCGTACGCGAAGGTCAATGAGTACGGCTTCATCGAAGCGCCATATCGTCGTGTCGATCCGGAAACGGGCGTCGTCACGGATGAAATCCACTACATGACTGCTGACGAAGAGGATCTCTACGTCGTCGCACAGGCAAACATGTTGTTGACGGAAGAGAAGACGTTTAAAGATTCACACGTCCTTTCACGTTTCCGTGGACAAAACTTGTCTGTCGAACCAGCACGTGTCGATTACATGGACGTTTCACCGAAGCAGGTTGTATCTGCCGCAACGGCTTGTATCCCGTTCCTTGAGAACGATGACTCGAACCGTGCCCTCATGGGAGCGAACATGCAACGTCAGGCCGTCCCACTTCTGAACCCGGAATCTCCGATTGTCGGTACAGGAATGGAGTACGTGTCTGCGAAAGACTCAGGAGCCGCTGTCGTTGCGAAGCACGCAGGGATCGCTGAGCGTGTCACGGCGCGTGAAATCCTTGTCCGTCGTACGACGGAAGTCGATGGCAACATCGTTGAAGGGGAACTCGACCGTTACAAGATTCAAAAATTCATCCGTTCTAACCAAGGAACGTGTTATAACCAAAAACCAATCATCAAAGCAGGCGACCCAGTCGATAAAGGCGAGATCCTTGCAGATGGTCCATCGATGGACGGTGGGGAACTTGCGCTTGGTCGTAACGTACTCGTCGGTTTCATGACATGGGATGGTTACAACTATGAGGATGCTGTCATCATGAGTGAGCGTCTTGTCAAAGACGACGTCTACACATCGATCCACATCGAAGAATACGAATGTGAGTCGCGTGATACGAAACTCGGACCGGAAGAAATCACACGTGATATTCCGAACGTCGGTGATGATGCCTTGAAAAACCTCGACGATCGCGGAATCATCCGCGTCGGTGCGGAAGTCAAGGACGGCGATATCCTCGTCGGTAAAGTTACGCCGAAGGGTGTAACGGAATTGACAGCGGAAGAACGTCTTCTTCATGCAATCTTCGGTGAAAAAGCACGTGAAGTCCGTGATACATCTCTCCGTGTACCACACGGTGGTGATGGAATCATCCTCGACGTCAAAATCTTCGACCGCGATAATGGGGACGAGCTCTCACCTGGTGTCAACCAGTTGATCCGTGCTTACATCGTTCAGAAGCGTAAGATTCACGAGGGTGACAAAATGGCGGGGCGTCACGGTAACAAAGGTGTTATCTCGCGTATCCTTCCAGAAGAAGACATGCCGTACATGCCAGACGGTACGCCAATTGACATCATGTTGAACCCACTTGGGGTTCCATCACGGATGAACATCGGGCAGTTGCTCGAGCTTCACCTCGGGATGGCAGCACGTCAACTCGGCATCAAAGTCGCATCACCGGTATTCGATGGTGCGCGTGAGGAAGATGTTTGGGCAACGATTGAAGAAGCAGGTATGGATCGCGACGCGAAGACTGTCCTTTATGATGGTCGTTCGGGTGAAGCGTTCGATAACCGCATCTCTGTCGGTGTCATGTATATGATTAAACTTGCTCACATGGTCGATGATAAACTTCACGCACGTTCGACAGGACCATACTCACTCGTCACACAACAACCGCTCGGTGGTAAAGCCCAGTTCGGTGGTCAGCGTTTCGGTGAGATGGAAGTATGGGCACTTGAAGCATACGGCGCAGCCTACACGCTCCAAGAGATCCTTACAATCAAGTCGGATGACACGATCGGTCGTGTTAAAGCGTACGAAGCAATCGTCAAAGGTGAGAATGTACCACAACCGGGCGTACCGGAATCGTTCCGAGTCCTCATTAAAGAGCTTCAATCCCTCGGTATGGACGTCAAGATGATGTCTGCTGATGATGAAGAAATCGAAATGCGCGACGAAGACGAGGACAATATCCCGAACGCGACTCCAGCACTCGAAGAAGTTCAAGCGCCTGTCGCACCAGTTGTTACTGAAGAGGAATAAGCGAAAGGGAGGTCCACCCCTTGGTAGATGTTAATAGATTTGAATATATGCAAATCGGCCTCGCTTCCCCCGAAAAGATCCGTTCATGGTCTTTCGGGGAAGTGAAAAAGCCGGAGACGATCAACTATCGTACACTCAAACCGGAGAAAGACGGTTTGTTCTGTGAACGTATCTTTGGTCCAACAAAAGACTGGGAATGTTACTGTGGTAAATACAAACGGATCCGCTATAAAGGAATCATTTGTGACCGCTGTGGCGTTGAAGTCACGAAGTCGAAAGTCCGTCGTGAGCGCATGGGTCACATCGAGCTCGCAGCACCGGTTTCGCACATCTGGTACTTCAAAGGAATTCCTAGCCGTATGGGACTCGTCCTCGACATGTCACCGCGTGCGTTAGAAGAGATCATCTACTTCGCGTCGTACGTCGTCACAGATCCAGGCGAATCGACACTTGAGAAGAAACAACTCCTTTCAGAGAAAGAATACCGTGCATATCGTGAGAAGTTCGGTCGTTCGTTCACTGCTGAAATGGGTGCGGAAGCAGTTCGTAAATTGCTCCGTGACGTAGAACTCGATAAAGAAGTCGCTGCATTACGTGAAGAGCTTCGTATGATTCAAGGACAACGTCGTACTCGTGCGATCAAACGTCTTGAAGTCCTCGATGCGTTCCGTAACTCAGGCAACAATCCAGAATGGATGGTGCTTGAAGTACTTCCAGTCATCCCACCGGAACTTCGTCCGATGGTTCAACTCGATGGCGGACGTTTCGCAACGTCTGACTTGAACGACTTGTACCGCCGCGTCATCAACCGTAACAACCGTCTCAAGCGTCTTCTTGACCTTGGCGCTCCGAACATCATCGTTCAGAATGAAAAACGGATGCTTCAAGAAGCAGTCGATGCTTTGATCGATAACGGTCGTCGTGGTCGTCCAGTCACTGGACCAGGTAACCGTCCACTTAAATCACTTTCACACATGTTGAAAGGGAAACAAGGACGTTTCCGTCAAAACTTGCTCGGTAAACGTGTCGACTACTCTGGTCGTTCGGTTATCGTCGTTGGTCCAAACCTGAAGATGTATCAATGTGGTCTTCCAAAAGAAATGGCCCTTGAGCTCTTCAAACCGTTCGTCATGAAAGAACTCGTCTCTCGTGGCATCGCACCGAACATTAAGAGTGCGAAACGGAAAATCGAGCGCGTTCAACCTGAAATCTGGGATGTCCTCGAAGAAGTCATCCGTGAGCATCCGGTTCTCTTGAACCGTGCACCGACACTTCACCGTCTCGGTATCCAGGCATTCGAACCAACGCTCGTCGAAGGACGCGCGATTCGCCTTCACCCACTCGTATGTACGGCGTACAACGCCGATTTCGATGGTGACCAAATGGCGGTTCACGTACCACTTTCAGCAGAAGCACAAGCAGAAGCACGTCTTCTCATGCTCGCTGCACAAAACATCTTGAACCCGAAAGACGGTAAACCTGTTGTTACACCATCGCAGGATATGGTCCTCGGTAACTACTACCTCACGCTCGAGCGCGAAAACGCGATCGGCGAAGGTAAAATCTTCTCGACAGTGAATGAAGCGCTCATCGCTTACCAAAATGGTTATGCGCACTTCCATACACGTGTTGCGATTCCAGCCGGCGTTCTCAAGAACCCGACATTCACGGAAGAGCAAAACGAGAAATTATTGATTACAACAGTCGGTAAGTTGATCTTCAACGAGATCCTCCCAACGACGTTCCCTTACTTGAACGAACCAACGATGACGAACCTTCAAGAAGCGACGCCGGACAAGTACTTCCTTGAAAAAGGAACAGATGTCGCGGCAGAACTGAAGAACCGTCCGATCATCGACCCATTCAAAAAAGGATTCCTTGGAAATGTCATCGCGGAAGTCTTCAAACGGTTTGAGACGACAGAAACAAGCCGCATGCTCGACCGCATGAAAAACCTCGGATTCAAACACTCGACTCGTGCCGGTATCACGGTAGGGATCGCGGACATCATCGTTCTTCCAGATAAACAAGAAATTCTTGTTGAAGCGCAGGACAATGTCGACCGCGTCATGAAATCGTACCGTCGTGGTCTCATCACAGAAGACGAGCGCTATGAGCGCGTCGTTAAATCGTGGAATGATGCGAAGGATGAAATTCAGTCTCGTCTGATGAAATCCCTCAACCGTCTCAACCCGATCTTCATGATGAGTGACTCCGGTGCCCGTGGTAACGCGTCGAACTTCACGCAGCTCGCTGGTATGCGTGGACTCATGGCCGCTCCAAGTGGACGGATCATCGAGCTCCCGATCAAATCATCGTTCCGTGAGGGTCTAACGGTACAGGAATACTTCATCTCGACACACGGTGCACGTAAAGGTCTTGCCGATACAGCCTTGAAAACGGCTGACTCGGGTTACCTGACTCGTCGTCTCGTTGACGTTGCTCAAGACGTCATCATCCGTGAAGATGATTGTGGAACGGATCGTGGTATCCGCGTCACAGCACTCCGTGAAGGAACGGAAGAAATCGAAAGCCTCTACGACCGCCTCGTCGGCCGTACGGCATTCGAAAACGTCGTTCACCCTGAAACAGGAGAAGTCCTCGTTTCAACGAACGAACTCATCGATGAAGACATCGCGCGTGTCATCACTGACGCTGGTGTCGATAACGTTGAGATCCGTACTGCCTTCACATGTAACACAAGCCATGGTGTCTGTAAGAAATGTTACGGACGCAACTTGGCAACAGGCAACGACGTCGAAGTCGGCGAAGCTGTCGGTATCATCGCGGCACAATCAATCGGTGAGCCAGGAACGCAGCTTACGATGCGTACCTTCCACACAGGTGGGGTTGCCGGAGACGATATCACACAAGGTCTTCCGCGTATCCAAGAGTTGTTCGAAGCGCGTAACCCGAAAGGTCAAGCGGTCATCTCGGAAATCGATGGTCAAGTCATCGACTTCACGGAATCGCGTGACAAACGTGAATTGACGGTCCAAGGACTCAGCGAAACACGCACATACACGATCCCATTCGGTTCGCGTCTACGTGTTCAGCTCGGGGACGAGGTCAAAGCTGGTCAAGTCTTCACGGAAGGTTCGATCGATCCGAAAGAACTCTTGAACGTTAAAGGTGTATCCGGCGTTCAGAACTACTTGCTTCAAGAAGTTCAAAAAGTATACCGGATGCAAGGGGTTGAGATCGGTGACAAACACGTCGAGGTCATGGTTCGCCAAATGATCCGTCGCGTACGTGTCATCGAGTCTGGTGAGACTTCACTCTTACCAGGTTCGCTCGTCGATATCAGCACGTTCAAGGAAGCTTGTAAAGAAGCGCTCCGTAACGGGAAAGCTCTCGCTTCGGCGAAACCAGTTCTTCTCGGTATCACGAAAGCGTCACTTGAAACAGATTCATTCCTATCGGCTGCGTCGTTCCAAGAAACGACTCG
The DNA here is from genome assembly GCF_002396765.1 of Exiguobacterium sp. UBA5002. NCBI lineage: Bacteria > Bacillati > Bacillota > Bacilli > Caryophanales > Exiguobacterium > Exiguobacterium sp. UBA5002. The sequence continues at coordinate 27,759 of NZ_DGYQ01000049.1, read as the reverse complement.
TGTCCTTACGGATGCAGCGATTAAAGGGAAGAGCGACTACCTTCGCGGCTTGAAAGAGAACGTCATCATCGGTAAGTTGGTTCCAGCTGGTACTGGGATGTCACGTTACCGTCAGATCGATCTCGAAGTAGCTGGCGAAGCACCTGTAGAAGCCGATTCTCCGGTAGAATAAAACGCCTTGACACGCCGGTATGGCGGTGCTACTATGATATAGTGTTGCCAACCGGCTGTGTTATTTTGGAGGATATCTTCATGTCTTACAAAAAAGTAGTCGGCGCAGATTTGAAGTTTGTCGGTCAAAAGCAAACGCTCAAAGCATTGCGATCTGGCAAGGCGTCGGAAGTGATCATTGCGGATGACGCAGATGAACACGTAAAACAAGCATTGCTCGATGCGGCGAAACAAGCAAACGTTCCAGTCGTGAATGTTCCTTCTAAGCAAGAGCTTGGAAAAGCTTGTGGAATCGATGTCGCAGCAACCGCTGTTGCCATTAAGAAAGTTTGATAATGCGTTTTGTGTGGCGATGGAATGCCTGAGCCACGCAAAACGTTTCATTATGACTTTCGATGAACCACCCGGCTCGGTGGTTTTGAAATTTGTCATGAATTCAGGAAGGGAGGATCTCAAAGATGCCTACTATCAACCAATTAGTCCGTAAAGGACGTCAATCAAAAGTTGTGAAATCAGATTCGCCAGCGCTGAACAAAGGGTACAACAGCTTCATTAAAGCTCGTACTGACATCAGCTCACCACAAAAACGTGGTGTTTGTACTCGTGTAGGTACAATGACTCCGAAGAAACCGAACTCGGCTCTTCGTAAATACGCACGTGTACGTTTGACGAACACAATGGAAGTAACAGCTTACATCCCAGGTATCGGCCACAACCTTCAAGAGCACAGTGTTGTTCTTATCCGTGGCGGCCGCGTAAAAGACTTACCAGGGGTACGTTACCACATCGTTCGTGGTGCGCTTGATACAGCTGGTGTTGACGGCCGTATGCAAGGTCGTTCGAAATACGGTACTAAACGTCCTAAAGTTAAAAAATAATTTAGATATCTTAAGATATCACCTCACTATATGAAAGGAGGGACTCGGAATGCCACGTAAAGGTCAAGCAGAACGTCGTGATGTAATGGCTGATCCGATCTACAACTCTAAACTCGTTACCCGCCTTATCAACCGTCTTATGTTAGATGGTAAAAAAGGTACTGCTCAACAAATCTTATACAAAGCTTTCGAAACTATCGCTGAACGTTCAGGTCGCGATGCAATGGAAGTCTTTGAAGAAGCGATGAACAACATCATGCCAGTTCTTGAAGTTAAAGCACGCCGTGTAGGTGGAGCTAACTATCAAGTTCCTGTCGAAGTTCGCCCAGAGCGTCGTACGACACTCGCACTTCGTTACCTCGTGAACTACTCACGTCTCCGTAACGAAAAAACTATGGATGCGCGCCTTGCTAACGAAATCATGGACGCTGCAAACAACACTGGTGCTTCTGTTAAGAAGCGCGAAGATATGCACAAAATGGCGGAAGCGAACAAAGCGTTTGCTCACTACCGCTGGTAATTCCGAAAATCACCACCTCATGCATGCCATTTTTAATGGAATTATGAGGTGGCTTTCGGGTATAGTCATGACGTGTGGCAACACACGACCACTAAACTAAAATGCGAAAGGAGAATGTTTAAAGATGGCAAGAGAATTCTCCCTTAAGAACACTCGTAACATCGGGATCATGGCTCACATCGATGCTGGTAAAACAACAACGACTGAGCGTATCCTGTATTACACGGGTCGTATCCACAAGATTGGTGAAACGCACGAAGGTGCTTCACAAATGGACTGGATGGAGCAAGAGCAAGAGCGTGGGATCACGATTACATCGGCAGCAACAACTGCTCAATGGAAAGGTAACCGCGTAAACATCATCGATACACCTGGACACGTAGACTTCACAGTTGAGGTTGAACGTTCACTTCGCGTACTTGATGGTGCGGTAGCAGTACTTGACGCTCAGTCTGGTGTTGAGCCACAAACTGAGACAGTATGGCGCCAAGCTACAACTTACGGCGTACCACGTATCGTTTTCGTTAACAAAATGGATAAAATCGGTGCAGACTTCTTGTACTCGGTCGGAACGCTTCGCGAACGCCTCCAAGCGAACGCACACGCGATCCAACTTCCAATCGGTGCGGAAGATGAATTCAAAGGAATCATCGACCTCGTCGAACAGAAAACATACATGTACGGCAACGATCTCGGAACTGACATCGAAGTGACTGACGGTTTCCCAGCTGATCTCGCTGATCAAGCTGAAGAACTCCGTGGATCATTGATCGAAGCAGTTGCGGATTACGAAGAAGAATTGATGATGAAATACCTCGAGGGTGAAGAAATCACAATCGACGAGTTGAAAGCGGCTATCCGTAAAGCAACTCTGACAGTTGACTTCTATCCTGTACTCGTAGGTTCGGCATTCAAGAACAAAGGTGTTCAGCTTATGCTTGACGCAGTTCTCGATTACCTCCCATCACCAATCGACGTTAAAGCGATCTCAGGTATCGACATGGATACGGATGAAGAAATCGTGCGTGAGTCTTCGGACGAAGCACCATTCTCTGCACTCGCGTTCAAAGTCATGACTGACCCTTACGTCGGTAAACTTACATTCTTCCGTGTGTACTCTGGTACAGCTTCGGCAGGATCGTACGTTAAAAACTCAACAAAAGGCAAACGTGAGCGTCTTGGACGTATCCTTCAAATGCACGCAAACAGCCGTGAAGAGATCCCGATGGTATACGCGGGTGACATCGCTGCAGCTGTAGGTTTGAAAGATACAACTACTGGAGATACGCTTTGTGCAGAGAAAGACAACGTCGTTCTCGAATCAATGACATTCCCAGAACCAGTTATCTCGGTCGCTATCGAACCAAAAACGAAAGCTGACCAAGATAAAATGGGTCAAGCCCTCGCTAAGCTTGCTGAAGAGGATCCAACGTTCCGCACTGAAACAAACCCAGAGACTGGTCAAACGATCATCTCAGGTATGGGTGAGCTTCACCTCGACATCATCGTTGACCGTATGCGTCGCGAGTTCAAAGTCGAAGCAAACGTTGGTGCTCCACAAGTAGCTTACCGTGAAACGATCCGCCAAGCGGCGAAGATCGATTCGAAGTTCGCTCGTCAATCTGGTGGTCGTGGTCAGTATGGTCACGTCGTCGTAGAATTCGAGCCGAACGAAGAAGGCGCTGGCTTCGAGTTCAACAACAAAATCGTCGGTGGTGTTGTTCCACGTGAATACATCCCAGCGGTTGAGAACGGAATCGAAGAAGCACTTCAAAACGGTATCCTTGCTGGTTACCCGGTCGTTGACGTAAAAGCTTCACTCGTCTTCGGATCGTACCACGATGTCGACTCAAACGAGATGGCATTTAAAGTTGCGGCTTCAATGGCAGTCAAACAACTCAAAGATAAGAGCGGCGCTGTTATCCTTGAGCCAATGATGAAAGTTGAAATCGTCATCCCAGACGAATACATGGGAGACATCATGGGTGATGTTACATCACGCCGTGGTCGCGTAGAAGGTATGGAAGCACGCGGTAACGCTCAAGTTGTCCGTTCAATGATTCCACTTTCTGAAATGTTCGGATACGCTACTGGTCTTCGTTCACGCACGCAAGGTCGCGGAACGTACTCGATGCACTTCGATCACTACGAAGAAGTACCGAAATCAGTTGCGGAAGAAATCATCAAAAAAGCGAACGGCTAATCCTTCACAGGTTGTCACGCTTTTATGATTAGTGTAAGCTAAGGAAGGTGTACGTTATCTTACGACTCACCTTCCTAGTTATAAAAAATTATTAGACACATAGAGGAGGAATTCAGAATGGGTAAGGAAAAATTCGACCGTTCTAAACCGCACGTTAACGTTGGTACAATCGGCCACGTCGACCACGGTAAAACAACTTTAACAGCAGCTATCTCAGCTGTACTTGCAAAAGCACAAGGTAAAGCTGCAACTAAGTTTGACCAAATCGATGGTGCTCCAGAAGAGCGCGAGCGCGGTATCACAATCGCAACAGCTCACATCGAGTACGAAACAGAAAAACGCCACTATGCACACGTTGACTGCCCAGGTCACGCTGACTATGTTAAAAACATGATCACTGGTGCTGCACAAATGGACGGCGCGATCCTCGTTGTTTCTGCAACAGATGGTCCAATGCCACAAACACGTGAGCACATCTTGCTTTCACGTCAAGTAGGTGTTCCTTTCATCGTAGTATTCATGAACAAAGTTGACATGGTTGACGACGAAGAGCTTCTTGAGCTCGTCGAAATGGAAATCCGTGAGCTTCTTTCTGAGTACGACTTCCCAGGTGATGACCTCCCAGTTATCCAAGGTTCTGCTCTTGGCGCGCTTAACGGCGAAGCTAAATGGGAAGAAAAAATCATGGAACTCATGGCAGCTGTCGATGAGTACATCCCAGAACCAACTCGTGACACTGAAAAAGACTTCATGATGCCAGTTGAGGATGTCTTCTCAATCACTGGTCGTGGTACAGTTGCTACTGGCCGCGTTGAGCGTGGAGTTCTTAAAGTCAACGACGAGATCGAAATCGTTGGTCTTCACGAAGAAACTAAAAAATCAGTATGTACTGGTGTAGAGATGTTCCGTAAGCTTCTTGACTATGCTGAAGCTGGCGACAACATCGGTGCTCTTCTCCGTGGTGTATCACGTGACGACATCGAGCGTGGACAAGTTCTCGCGAAACCAAACACAATCACACCACACAAAAAGTTCAAAGCGCAAGTTTACGTTCTTTCTAAAGAAGAGGGTGGCCGTCACACGCCATTCTTCGCGAACTACCGCCCGCAGTTCTACTTCCGTACAACTGACGTAACTGGTATGGTTCAACTTCCAGAAGGTACTGAAATGGTTATGCCTGGGGACAACATCGAAATGACTGTTGAACTCATCGCACCAATCGCTCTTGAAAAAGAAACTCGTTTCTCAATCCGTGAAGGTGGCCGTACAGTAGGCGCTGGATCAGTTACAGAAATCGTTGAGTAATTTTTAAGACAAAGGTCTTCCGTCTCCCGTGGCGGAAGACCTTTTTTCATTTCTTTGAAAACAGTCTTGCAACATGGTCTGACATCTTATATACTGAGGAAAGTGTTTGTGCGAGTGGTGAGAGACTTGAATACATATTCTATTTTATTAGTGCTTGCATTCTTGCTGGTGATTCAGTATGATAGAATATGTTGGTCACAAACACAACGCGATGAAGCGGGAGGTTATGACACACCAGGCGGCATTGCCATGGCTAGTGTGGAAATTTCCGCGGAGAATGTCTATTTACGAAATAGGCGAAAAGGAGGGAAATAACATGGCAAATGAAAAAATTCGGATCCGTTTGAAAGCATACGATCACCGCGTGCTTGATCAATCGGCTGAGAAGATTGTCGACACAGCAAAACGTTCAGGTGCTACTGTATCTGGTCCGATCCCACTCCCAACGGAGAAAGCGGTCTACACAGTACTTCGTGCCGTTCACAAGTACAAAGATGCTCGTGAGCAGTTCGAAATGCGTACACACAAACGTTTGATCGACATCGTTAACCCAACACCGAAAACTGTTGATGCGCTTATGCGTCTCGAACTTCCATCGGGCGTTGACATCGAAATCAAACTTTAATTTTTCTTCTATAGATAGTTGATACTAGCCAGAAGATCAAAATCATTCAATATTAGGAGGTGTATCTCATGGCTAAAGGAATCTTAGGAACTAAACTCGGTATGACACAAATCTTCAACGAGTCAGGCGAAGTCGTCCCTGTTACTGTCGTTTCAGTCGAAGGTAACGTTGTTCTTCAATTGAAAACAACGGAAGTTGACGGTTACGAAGCAGTTCAACTCGGCTTTGGTGATATCAAAGAAGGTCGTCAAAACAAACCGCAAAAAGGTCACGCTGCGAAAGCAAACGCGACACCTAAGCGCTTCATTAAAGAAATCCGTACATCAGTAGCAGATTTCGAAATCGGTCAAGAGATTAAAGCAGATACTTTCGCTGCAGGCGAAATGGTTGATGTAACAGGTACGTCGAAAGGTAAAGGTTTCGCTGGTGCAATCAAGCGTCACAACCAATCACGTGGTCCAATGGCTCACGGTTCGCGTTACCACCGTCGCCCAGGTTCAATGGGTCCTGTTGCTCCTAACCGTGTATTCAAAGGGAAATTGCTCCCTGGACGCATGGGTGGAGAGCAAATCACTGTTCAAAACCTTGAAATCGTAAAAGTTGATGCAGAACGCGGCTTACTCCTCGTCAAGGGTGCTATCCCAGGCGCACGTAAGAGCCAAGTTGTCATCAAAACTGCGGTTAAAGGCAACTAATCCGTTTGCAAGGAAAGGAGGAATAACGAATGCCTAAAGTAGCTTTGCTTAACCAAACAGGTACACAAGTTGGAGACATCGAGCTCGCAGATGCCGTTTTCGGAATCGAGCCAAATGAAGCAGTCGTATACGATGCAATCGTCATGCAACAAGCTTCACGTCGCCAAGGTACACATGATACAAAAGGTCGCTCGGAAGTTCGCGGTGGCGGCCGTAAACCATGGAAACAAAAAGGTACTGGTCGTGCACGCCAAGGTTCGATCCGTTCGCCACAATGGGTTGGCGGTGGAACAGTCTTCGGTCCAACACCACGTTCGTACGCTTACAAACTTCCTAAAAAGGTTCGTCGTCTCGCACTTCGTTCAGCACTTTCTTCGAAAGTCGCTAACAACGAGTTCATCGTTCTTGAAGGATTGACAATCGATGCTCCTAAAACTAAGGACATGATCGCAGTATTCGCTGCTCTTTCAATCGAACGTAAAGTTCTCGTCGTTACTGCTGATTACAACGAGTCAGTCGTTCTTTCAACACGCAACATCCCAGGTGTCACAGTCGTTGACGCTGCAGGTGTAAACGTCCTTGATCTTGTCGCTCATGACAAAGTCATCATTACGAAGGACGCTGTTGCGAGAGTAGAGGAGGTGCTTGCATAATGGCACACACACACGACATTATCAAACGTCCTGTCATTACTGAACGTTCAGTAAACCAAATGGCTGAGAAAAAGTACACATTCGAAGTAGACGTGAAGGCATCTAAGACTCAAATCAAAGATGCAGTCGAAGCGATCTTCGGAGTGAAAGTTGACAAAGTCAACACATTGATCTCAAAACCAAAAGCAAAACGCGTAGGTCGTCACGCTGGTTACACAGCACGCCGCAAAAAAGCGGTCGTCACGCTTACTGCAGATAGCAAAGAACTCGATTACCTCGGTTAATCGGAACTCTGTAGAAAAGGAGGGAACTCTCGATGGGAATTAAAAAGTTTAAACCGACCACTAACGGTCGTCGTAATATGACTGCACTTGACTTTGCTGAGATTACGGCTTCACGTCCTGAAAAATCGTTAACTGAAAAGCTTTCGAAAAAGGGCGGACGTAACAACCAAGGTCGCTTGACAGTACGTCACCAAGGTGGCGGACACAAACGTAAATATCGTATCATCGACTTCAAACGGAACAAGGATGGCATCGCTGGTCGTGTCGCTACAATTGAGTACGATCCAAACCGCTCTGCTAACATCGCATTGATCCACTACATCGATGGTGAAAAACGCTACATCCTCGCACCGAAAGGCTTGAAAGTAGACATGCAAGTCATGGCTGGACCAGAAGCTGACATTAAAGTCGGTAATGCTCTTCCACTTTCAAACATCCCAGTCGGTACGTTGATCCACAACATCGAACTTAAGCCAGGTAAAGGTGGTCAGCTCGTTCGCGCAGCTGGTACTTCTGCTCAGCTTCTCGGTAAAGATGGTAAATACGCGATCGTTCGTCTTCAATCAGGCGAAACTCGTATGATCCTTGCTACTTGCCGTGCAACAGTCGGCGCTGTCGGTAATGAAGAGCACGAGCTCGTCAATATCGGTAAAGCTGGTCGTTCACGCTGGCTCGGAAAACGTCCTACAGTTCGTGGTTCTGTCATGAACCCAGTCGATCACCCACACGGTGGTGGTGAAGGACGTGCTCCAATCGGTCGTTCGGGCCCACTTACTCCTTGGGGTAAACCGGCACTCGGATACAAAACTCGTAAGAAAAACAAAGCGAGCGATAAATATATCGTCCGTCGTTCTAAAAAATAATTACATGATTTCTGAACGGTTCGTAGGAACCGTTCAGAAATCATGCCAAAGGGAGGTACAACTATGGGTCGCAGCTTGAAAAAAGGTCCATTCGCAGATCACCATCTGCTCGCTAAGGTTGATAAAGCCAACGAAGCTGGTGACAAACATGTCATCAAAACTTGGTCACGCCGCTCGACAATCTTCCCAGAGTTCATCGGTCACACGATCGCTGTCTACGATGGTCGTAAACACGTACCGGTTTACGTGACAGAAGATATGGTCGGTCACAAACTTGGTGAATTCGCTCCAACACGTTCTTACAAAGGACATGCTGGAAACGATAAGAAAACGAAACGTTAATCTGAGGGGAGGTACTCATTATGCAATCAAAAGCATCGGCTAATATGGTTCGCATTGCTCCTCGTAAGGCACGTCTCGTAGTAGACTTAATCCGCGGGAAGCAAATCGGCGAAGCACTTTCGATTCTTGCTTACACGAACAAGGCAGCAACGCCAATCGTTGAGAAAGTATTGAAATCGGCAATCGCGAACGCTGAGCACAACTTCGACATGAACATCGAAAACCTCGTAGTCACTGAGGCTTACGTAAACGAAGGTCCAACGCTCAAACGTTTCCGCCCACGTGCAATGGGTCGCGCAAGCCGCATCAACAAACGTACGAGCCACGTTCACATCGTGGTATCTGAAAAATAAGGAGGGATTACCGTGGGTCAGAAGATTAACCCAACTGGTCTTCGCGTAGGTATCATCAAAGACTGGGAATCACGTTGGTTCGCAGATAAAGACTATGCTGATCTCCTTCATGAAGACTACGTAGTTCGTGAATATATCGAAAAACGTCTTAAAGACGCTAGTGTCTCTAAAGTAGAAATCGAGCGCGCAGCTAACCGCTTGAACATCTCACTTCACACTGCTAAGCCTGGTATGGTTATCGGTAAAGGCGGTTCTGAAATCGAAACACTTCGTAAAGACATCACTAACCTTGCAAAAGGCAAACGCGTTCACGTTAACGTCGTTGAAGTGAAAAACCCGGATGCAGTTGCTAAGCTCGTCGCTGAGAACATCGCTCGCCAACTTGAAGGTCGCGTATCGTTCCGTCGTGCTATGAAGCAATCAATCCAACGCTCAATGCGTTCTGGTATCAAAGGAATCAAGACTGAAGTTTCTGGTCGTCTTGGTGGCGCTGATATCGCTCGTTCTGAGAAGTATTCGGAAGGAACAGTTCCACTTCATACACTCCGTGCAGACATCGATTACGGTACTGCAGAAGCTGATACAACTTACGGCAAAATTGGCGTAAAAGTATGGCTCCACCACGGTGAAGTGCTTCCTACGAAAAAAGCAGCAGCAAACGAAGAATAATCCACATCCGTCTAGGGAAGGAGGCAACACAACATGTTGTTACCAAAACGTGTAAAATATCGTCGTGTTCACCGCGGCAACATGCGTGGTAAAGCGAAACGTGGTACTACAGTACACTTCGGCGAGTTCGGTATCCAAGCTCAAGAAGCTAGCTGGATCACTAGCCGTCAAATCGAATCAGCGCGTATCGCGATGACTCGTTATATGAAACGTGGTGGTAAAGTGTGGATCAAGATCTTCCCACACAAGCCATACACTAAAAAACCTCTTGAAGTCCGAATGGGTTCAGGTAAAGGTGCTCCGGAGGGCTGGGTAGCAGTCGTCAAACCGGGTAAAGTAATGTTCGAAATCGCAGGAGTATCGGAAGAGATCGCACGCGAAGCTCTCCGTCTTGCATCACACAAACTTCCAGTAAAATGTAAGTTCGTAAAACGTGAAGAAAATGGTGGTGATACGAATGAAAGCAACTGATCTCCGTCAGCAAACAACTGAAGAGCTTAACGGTAAAGTCGGTTCGTGGAAAGAAGAGTTGTTCAACCTTCGTTTCCAACTCGCGACTGGTCAGCTTGAGAACCCTGCTCGTATCCGTGAAGTGCGCAAGTCGATTGCACGCGCGAAAACCGTTCTTCGTGAACGCGAACTCGGCATCAACAACGCATAATTCACTCGGATTCTGAGAGGAGGAACACTCAATGGAACGCACTAACAACCGCAAAGTGTTAACTGGACGCGTCGTTTCTGACAAAATGGACAAAACGATCGTAGTTACAGTTGAAACAAAAGTAAAGCACAAGCTTTACGGCAAACGCGTAAACTACTCTAAAAAGTACAAAGCGCATGATGAAAACAACACAGCTAAAATCGGTGATGTTGTACGCATTCAAGAAACACGTCCATTATCTAAGGACAAACGTTTCCGTCTCGTAGAAGTCATTGAAGAAGCAGTAATCATCTAAACTCTAATTAGTTCGGGTGAATAAACATCCGGAGGGAGGTACAATCGTATGATTCAACAAGAATCTCGCTTAAAAGTAGCAGACAACTCAGGAGCTCGTGAAGTCTTGACGATCAAAGTCCTCGGTGGTTCTGGTCGTAAAACTGCTAACATCGGTGACGTTATTGTTTGTACAGTAAAACAAGCAACACCAGGTGGCGTTGTCAAAAAAGGTGAAGTTGTACGCGCAGTAGTCGTTCGTACTAAACGTGGCGTTCGTCGTAAAGACGGTTCGTACATCCGTTTTGACGAAAACGCAGCAGTCATCATCAAAGATGACAAAAGCCCACGTGGCACACGTATCTTCGGACCAGTCGCACGCGAACTTCGTGAAAAAGACTTCATGAAGATCGTCTCGTTGGCACCGGAAGTACTTTAATTCCAAAGAATTCCTACAAGGAGGTGCTCTAACGATGCATGTCAAAAAAGGTGATAAAGTTCAGGTTATGACTGGTAAAGACAAAGGCAAACAAGGCGTTGTCCTTACAGCTATGCCTAAAAAAGATCGCGTAATCGTCGAAGGCGTTAACATGATCAAAAAACACTCAAAACCTTCTCAACTCAACCCGCAAGGCGGAATTGTCGAGAAAGAAGCACCGATTCACGTATCGAACGTTATGCTCATCGACCCTAAGACAGGTAACCCAACACGCGTTGGTTTCACTGTGGTTGACGGCAAGAAAGTACGTATCGCTAAAAAATCGGGCGAAGCTTTAGATAAATAAGAAGATTTAAAGAAAGGAGGTCCACTTTCTGATGAACCGTTTAAAAGCTAAATACCAAGACGAAATCGTCAAAGTAATGATGGAGAAATTCAATTACAGTTCTGTAATGCAAGCGCCGAAAGTCGATAAAATCGTAATCAACATGGGTGTTGGTGACGCTGTTACGAACTCTAAAGCACTTGACATGGCAGTTGAAGAGCTTCAGCTCCTCACTGGTCAGAAACCACTCATCACGAAAGCTAAGAAATCAATCGCTGGTTTCAAACTTCGTGAAGGTATGCCAATCGGTGCGAAGGTTACACTTCGTGGCGAGCGCATGTACGAATTCCTCGACAAGTTGATCAACGTGTCACTTCCACGTGTACGTGACTTCCGTGGCGTATCGAAAAAATCTTTCGATGGCCGTGGTAACTACACGCTAGGCGTGAAGGAACAATTGATCTTCCCAGAGATCGACTACGATCGCGTATCGAAAGTCCGTGGTATGGACATCGTTATCGTAACTACTGCTAACACGGATGAAGAGTCACGTGAGCTTCTCACTGCACTCGGCATGCCATTCCAAAAATAAGGGAGGTCGACAACATGGCTAAGAAATCAATGATCGCACGTGAAGTAAAACGTCAAGCACTCGTTGAGCGCTACGCTGAAAAACGCGCAGAATTGAAAGCACAAGGCGACTACATCGGCTTGAGCAAACTCCCACGTAACTCTTCAGCGGTTCGTTTACACAACCGTTGTAGTATCACTGGCCGTCCACACGGTTACATTGGTAAATTCGGTATCAGCCGTATTAAGTTCCGTGATCTTGCTCATAAAGGTCAAATCCCTGGTGTTAAAAAAGCAAGCTGGTAATTCATTAAAGTTGTGAAAGGAGGTACATCGCATGGTTATGACAGATCCGATTGCAGATATGCTTACACGCATTCGTAATGCAAACATGGTTCGCCATGAGAAGTTGGAAATGCCAGCTTCTACAATCAAACGTGAAGTCGCTGAAATCCTCAAACGTGAAGGTTTCATCCGCGATGTTGAATATCTCGAGGACAGCAAACAAGGTACGCTCCGCGTATTCCTTAAATACGGCGCAAGCAACGAGCGCGTCATCACTGGACTCAAACGTATCTCGAAACCAGGTCTTCGCGTTTACGCGAAAGCTGATGAAATCCCGAAAGTACTCGGTGGTCTCGGAATCGCTATCGTTTCAACATCTAAAGGTGTAATGACTGATAAAGAAGCTCGCCAACAAAAAGTCGGCGGCGAAGTGATCGCATACATCTGGTAATACACGCATAAAAAGAACGGAGGTGTCTTAAATGTCACGTATTGGTAAAAAGCCAGTCGTCATCCCAGCAGGCGTTACAGTAACAGTTGAAAACAACACGGTTACGGTAAAAGGTCCTAAAGGGGAACTCTCACGCGAGTTCAGCCCAGCTATGGCGATCAACGTAGAAGGTAATGAATTGACTGTCACTCGTCCGAACGACGAGAAAGCAAGCCGTACGATCCACGGAACGACTCGTGCGCTTATCGCGAACATGGTCGAAGGTGTAAGCAACGGTTTCGCTAAGACACTCGATATCCAAGGTGTTGGTTACCGTGCACAAAAGCAAGGTAACAAAATCGTACTCAACCTCGGTTACTCACACCCAATCGAGTACACTCCGGAACAAGGCATCGAAGTCGAAGTTCCTACGAATACGCAACTCATCGTTCGCGGAATCAGCAAAGAACGTGTTGGTCACGTCGCTGCATTGATCCGTTCGTACCGTCAACCTGAGCCGTACAAAGGTAAAGGTATTCGTTACAGTGATGAAGTCGTTCGTCGTAAAGAAGGTAAAACAGGTAAGTAATTCGCACATGCGAATTGACCGGAAAGGAGTGGCATAAATGATCTCAAAGGCAGATAAAAACGCTACGCGTAAAAAACGTCATGGTCGTGTCCGTCGTACAATCATCGGGACTGCAACACGTCCACGTATGAACGTATTCCGTTCGAACAAGAACATTTACGTACAAGTCATTGACGATGCAACACATGCAACACTCGCATCTGCATCATCACTCGACCTTGAAAAAGGCAACACGACTGACGCTGCGGCAGCAGTTGGTAAGCTCGCAGCTGAGCGCGCTCTTGAAAAAGGTATCGAAACAGTCGTTTTCGACCGTGGAGGATATCTCTATCATGGACGTATCAAAGCTGTAGCTGAAGCAGCTCGTGAAGCTGGTCTCAAATTCTAATAGAAAAGGAGGGAACCTCTACATGCGCCAGTTAGAAATTAACATGGATCAACTCGAAGAACGCGTTGTTACCGTAAACCGCGTCGCGAAAGTAGTAAAAGGTGGCCGTCGCTTCCGTTTTGCTGCCCTCGTCGTCGTTGGTGACAAGAATGGTCACGTAGGTTTCGGTACGGGTAAAGCTCAGGAAGTGCCTGAAGCGATCCGTAAAGCAATCGAAGATGCTAAGAAAAACATGGTTAACGTTCCAATCGTTAACACAACAATTCCACACGAAGTCAACGGTGTATTCGGTGCAGGTCACGTCTTCTTGAAGCCTGCTTCTGAAGGTACTGGAGTCATCGCTGGTGGTCCAGTTCGTGCGGTTCTCGAATTAGCGGGAATCAACGACATTCTTTCAAAATCACTTGGATCAAGCACTCCAATCAACATGGTTCGTGCGACTGTCGAAGGTCTCACATCACTCAAACGTGCTGAAGAAGTTGCGAAACTCCGCGGTAAAACCGTCGAAGAACTTCGCGGTTAAGAAAGGGAGGGAAAACAGATGGCGAAACTCGCAGTTACCCTCACACGCAGCATGATCGGTCGTCCGGAGAACCAACGCGTTACTACTCGTACGCTTGGTCTCCGTAAGATGCACCAGACTGTTGTCGTACCTGACAACGCTGCTATGCGTGGGATGATTAACCACGTGTCACACTTAGTGACAGTAAAAGAAATTCAAGAGTAATAGTTCGATATAATTTTATGAGGAGGTGCCCCACTATGAAACTCCATGAATTGAAACCAGCTGCTGGTTCACGTTCAGAACGCAACCGTGTAGGTCGCGGTATGTCTTCTGGTAACGGTAAGACTTCTGGCCGTGGTCACAAAGGTCAAAAAGCTCGTTCAGGCGGTGGTGTTCGTCCAGGTTTCGAAGGTGGACAAAACCCACTTTACCGTCGTTTACCAAAACGCGGCTTCAACAACCCAACTCGTAAAGAGTTCGCGGTCATTAACCTTGACACACTCAACCGTTTTGAAGAAGGAACTGAAGTCACTCCAGAACTTCTTGTCGAGACTCGTGCAGTCAAAGGCATGAAAGACGGCGTGAAAATTCTTTCTAACGGTAAGATCGAAAAGAAACTAACAGTCAAAGCTCATAAGTTCTCCGACGCTGCGAAGCAAGCAATCGAAGCTGCCGGCGGTACGGTTGAGGTGATCTAATGTTTCAAGCGATCTCCAATATGTGGCGCGTAGCTGACATTCGTCGGCGCATTCTCTTTACCTTGGCATTGGTCATCGTGTTCCGGATCGGAGCACATATCCCGGTGCCGATGGTAAACACGGAAGTGTTCAAGATCGACCAGAATGGTATTCTTGGTTTCTTGAACTCGTTCGGCGGGAATGCTTTGCAGAATTTCTCACTCTTTGCGATGGGAATCATGCCGTATATCACGGCCTCGATCGTTGTCCAACTCTTACAGATGGACGTTGTTCCAAAGTTTGCCGAATGGGCAAAACAAGGAGAGGCGGGCCGTAAGAAGTTAGCAACGGTAACGCGCTATGGAACGATCGTACTCGGCTTAGTCCAAGCGTTTGGAATCGCGCTTGGATTTAACCGTATCTACCCAGGTCTTGTCGACGAACAGTTCGGCACCTGGACATACGTTATGATTGCACTCGTATTGACAGCGGGAACAGCATTCTTGATGTTCATCGGTGAACTCATCACGGAGAAGGGCATTGGTAACGGGATATCAATGATCATCTTCGCTGGGATCGTCGCGGGCTTCCCGAATGCATTCCGCCAGATTTACGAAACGAAGCTCCAAAATGCAGGGGATGCTTTGTTTGTAAACGTGCTTTATATCGTACTCTTGCTTTTAATCATCATCGCGGTCATCGTCGGAGTCATCTATGTTCAGCAAGCTGCACGTAAGATTCCGATTCAGTACGCTAAGCGTACGGTGAACCGGACACCAGTTGGCGGTCAATCGGCACACTTGCCGATCAAATTGAACGCTGCCGGTGTTATCCCTGTCATCTTCGCGGTGTCGTTCATGGTGACGCCACCAACGATTGCGAGTTTCTTTGCAAGTCCGGAGACGGCAACGAAGATCCGTGACATTTTCGACTATACGAGTCCAATCGGTATGTCGATCTATGTGGCACTGATCATCGCGTTCTCGTACTTCTACACATTCGTTCAGGTTAACCCGGAACAAATGGCAGAGAACCTTCAAAAACAAGGCGGATACATTCCTGGTATTCGTCCTGGTAAGCAAACGGAGCAGTACATCACGAAGATTCTATACCGTCTGACATTCTTCGGTTCACTCTTCCTCGCTGTCATCGCGGTAACGCCGACATTCTTTATTAAGTTTGCTGGCTTGCCGAACTCGGTGCAGATTGGTGGTACGAGCTTGCTGATCGTCATCGGTGTAGGACTAGAGACGATGAAACAGATTGAAAGTCAATTGGTTAAACGACACTACAAAGGCTTTATCCGATAAGGCGGGAGGAAGGGGACCATCCCTTTCCTTTCTGTTGTGTCTATAGAGCTATAGAAGTGGAGGCTACCGACATGAATCTAGTATTGATGGGTTTGCCGGGTGCTGGTAAAGGAACGCAGGCTGCGAAAATCATCGAAGACTATGCGATCCCCCACATCTCGACAGGCGACATGTTCCGCGCGGCGATCAAAGATTCAACGCCACTCGGACAAGAAGCGAAATCATACATGGATAAAGGGGAACTCGTTCCGGACGAAGTCACAATCGGCATCGTACGTGAGCGTCTCGCCAAAGAAGACTGTGCAAATGGTTTTCTCCTTGACGGTTTCCCACGCACAGTGAAACAAGCAGATGCTCTTGAAGCATTACTTGAAGATCTGGGCAAACAAATTGATCACGTCATCCACATCGGTGTAGACCCGGAGAAACTTGTCCCTCGTTTGACAGGTCGCCGGATTTGCCCAACTTGCGGAGCAACGTATCATGTTCTCTACAACCCACCAAAAGTGGAGGGGATCTGTGATATCGACGGATCAGCACTTGTACAACGTGAAGATGACCAAGAGGAGACAGTACGTCGTCGCTTGGAAGTCAACGTCGCTCAAGCGCAACCTTTGATTGACTTTTACGCAGAAAAAGGGTATCTTCGTAATTTGGACGGTGATCGTCCAATCAACGATGTATATTCCGATGTTCAGGCACTCCTTGGTGATCAGTAATGATCATCACGAAAGCGCCGCGTGAAATCGACATCATGCGTAAAGCAGGACAAATCGTTGCCCGGACGCATAAGGAGCTTCAAGCTCATATTCGTCCAGGTATCACGACGGGGCAACTCGACGCGATCGCTGAACGCTATATTCGAAGTCAAGGGGCAACACCATCGTTTAAAGGGTATAATGGTTTCACGGGTAGCATCTGTGCTTCCGTGAACGAAGAGCTTGTCCATGGTATTCCGGGAGATCGTGTACTTCAGGACGGTGACATCATCTCGATTGACATCGGAGCAGAGTACAATGGGTATCACGGAGATTCAGCCTGGACATATCCGGTAGGTACAATCTCTGAAGAGACGAAGCGGTTACTTGACGTAACTGAAGAATCTCTGTATAAAGGATTGGAGCGCGCCAAAGCTGGCGTGCACCTGACAGATATTTCGCATGCGATTCAGTCACATGTTGAAGCAGCGAATTTTTCTGTAGTCCGCGAATATGTGGGCCACGGCGTGGGACAAAATTTGCATGAAGATCCGCAAATTCCACATTATGGACCACCGGGGAAAGGGCCGCGCCTGAAAACCGGCATGACACTGGCAATTGAGCCAATGGTCAACGTCGGGAAACGCTATGTTCGCACACTATCCGACAATTGGACGGTAGTGACGGTGGACGGTAGCATGTGCGCCCACTTTGAGCACACCATCGCCATCACAGACGACGGCTACGAGATCTTAACGGTCGATGCAGAGTGAGCTGTGCGCGTTATTGGTGTCACCTTTCTATAAGCCAGTATCCACTCGTGTTTGTGACCGATGATCTCTCAATGGCTCTTGTAGAAAGCCCCTAGCGCTACAAATCGTCTGGGCTCCCAATCAACTTTATAGAGAAAGGGGTATAATTGATGGCGAAACAAGATGTAATCGAAGTGGAAGGTACGGTTATCGAGCCGCTTCCAAACGCGATGTTTAAGGTGGAGTTAGAAAACGGCCACACGGTCCTCGCGCACGTCTCAGGAAAAATTCGGATGCACTTCATTCGGATCTTGCCAGGAGATAAAGTAACGGTTGAGTTGTCACCATACGACTTGACTCGCGGACGGATCACATACCGTTTCAAATAAAAACTCCGATTTTTTCAGGAGGAGGTATTCACAATGAAAGTAAGACCTTCGGTTAAACCGATCTGTGAAAAATGTAAAGTTATCCGCCGTAAAGGCAAAGTAATGGTTATTTGCGAAAACCCTAAGCATAAACAAAAACAAGGGTAATTAAACAAGGAGGTGCACACATGGCACGTATTGCTGGTGTAGATATTCCACGTGAGAAACGCATCGTCATCTCACTCACTTACATCTATGGTGTTGGTAAAACGACTGCTCAAAAAGTCTTGAAAGAAACTGGTATCTCTGAAGATACTCGTACTCGCGACTTGACTGAGGAACAATTGAACCAACTTCGTGATGGTTTAGATAAAATCAAAGTTGAGGGTGACCTTCGTCGTGAAATCTCACTCAACATCAAACGTTTGATCGAAATCGGTTGCTACCGTGGTGTTCGTCACCGTCGTGGTCTTCCAGTTCGTGGTCAAAACACTAAAAACAACTCGCGTACTCGTAAAGGCCCACGCCGTACAGTAGCGAACAAGAAGAAGTAAGGGAGGGTAAACTAAGATGGCAAAACGCAAACAGAACGTTCGTAGTAAACGTAAAGTCAAAAAGAATATTGAATCTGGTATCGTGCATATCCGTTCAACATTCAACAACACGATCGTTACGATCACTGATATGCAAGGGAATGCAATCTCTTGGGCAACTGCAGGTAACATGGGCTTCAAAGGCTCACGTAAATCGACTCCTTTCGCTGCACAAATGGCATCTGAAACAGCTGCTAAAACAGCAATGGATAACGGTATGCGTACTGTAGAAGTTAACGTTAAAGGTCCTGGTGCAGGTCGTGAAGCAGCTATCCGTGCTCTTCAAGCAATCGGTCTCGAAGTCACTGCAATCCGTGACGTTACTCCAGTACCACACAACGGTTGCCGCCCTCCAAAACGTCGTCGCGTGTAACCCGTCTTGTACTGCAGAGCGGGGATTCGAGTAGACTTTTGTTGATCGTTTGACCAAGCAAGGCAGTAGAAACGTACACAAGGCGGTTGGCGATTGAACGCGATGGCCAACATGACGATATTCAAGGAGGGGTTCAGATGATCGAAATCGAAAAACCGAAGATTGAAACGATCGAGTTAAGCGAGAACGCTACGTTTGGTAAATTCGTAGTTGAGCCGCTTGAACGTGGATTCGGTACAACGCTTGGTAACTCATTGCGTCGTATCCTATTGTCTTCACTTCCGGGTGCTGCAGTCACTGCAGTCCAAATCGATGGCGTTCTTCATGAGTTCTCGACGATTGATGGCGTTGTAGAAGACGTTACCCAAATCATCTTGAACCTTAAGAAACTCGCCCTCAAAGTGTACTCGGAAGAAGAGAAAACGCTTGAGATCGATATTCAAGGCGCTGGTGTTGTCACTGCTGCGAACATTACGCATGACAGCGACGTCGAAATCCTCAACCCAGAACTTCACATCGCAACGCTTGCAGAAGGTGCATCACTTCATATGCGTCTTACAGCACGCCGTGGTCGTGGGTATGTTCAGGCTGAAGATAACAAACGGGACGATATGCCAATTGGTGTCATCCCAATCGACTCAATTTACACGCCAATTCAACGTGTAAATTATCAAGTTGAAAAAACACGTGTTGGTCAAGATGCGAGCTTCGATAAATTGACGCTTGATGTTTGGACGGACGGTTCAATCCGCCCTGAAGAAGCAGTGTCACTCGGTGCGAAAATCATGACAGAACACTTAAACATCTTTGTTGGTCTTACAGACGAAGCGCTCCATGCTGAAATCATGGTCGAAAAGGAAGAAGATCAAAAAGAAAAAGTACTCGAAATGACGATCGAAGAACTCGATCTCTCAGTTCGTTCGTACAACTGTTTGAAACGCGCTGGTATCAACACGGTTCAAGAACTCGCGAACAAGAGCGAAGACGAGATGATGAAAGTCCGTAACCTCGGACGTAAATCACTCGAGGAAGTTCAAGCGAAACTCGACGAACTCGGACTAGGCTTGCGCAAAGA
Source organism: Exiguobacterium sp. UBA5002 (assembly GCF_002396765.1). Lineage (NCBI taxonomy): Bacteria > Bacillati > Bacillota > Bacilli > Caryophanales > Exiguobacterium > Exiguobacterium sp. UBA5002. Next base: position 7,887 of record NZ_DGYQ01000049.1, on the reverse strand, counting down.
AGACTAATACTATTAATTGCACGAAGGAGGGAATCCATCCATGGCATACTCGAAATTAGGCCGTACAAGCTCACAACGTAAGGCACTTTTGCGTGACCTTGCGACTGATCTCATCATCAATGAGCGTATCCAAACTACAGAACAAAAAGCGAAGGAACTTCGTCCAGTCGTAGAGAAACTCATCACTTTAGGTAAACGCGGTGATCTCCACGCTCGTCGTCAAGTTGCATCGTTCGTTCGCCGTGAAGCTGCTGGTCAAAACGCAGAGGGCAAAGCACAAGACGCGATCCAAAAATTATTCGCTGATGTGGCTCCACGTTTTGCTGAGCGTCAAGGTGGTTACACACGCATCATGAAAATGGGACCACGTCGTGGTGACGGCGCAGAAATGGTCATCATCGAACTCGTTTAATCCTCATTAAATGATTCGCCATAAAAGGGCAGTGCGTATCCCGCTTCTGCCCTTTTGCTACAAAATGAAAGTATTGATTTGATGAAGGAGGAGAGATCATGGACAAGCTGATTGAACTGGAACAGGTCACCTATCGGTATCCGGAACAGGAGCAAGCAGCCTTACACGAGGTCTCTCTGACGATTCGTTCAGGTGAATGGGTCGCCATCGTTGGTCACAACGGCTCTGGAAAATCAACGCTGACGAAATTGTTTAATGGATTGTTGTTACCGGAGACAGGGACCGTTACGGTTGCTGAGCGCTTTTCAAGTGCGAATCCGGAGCAACTGTGGGAGATGCGCCGAGCAATCGGCATCGTCTTCCAAAATCCAGATAATCAATTCGTTGGCACGACCGTGCGCGACGACGTGGCATTTGCTCTAGAAAACTGGGGTGTGCCACGCGAGGAAATGGTTCGTCGTATCGACGACAGTCTAGCGCGCGTTGGCCTTACGGATTTTGTTGATCGGGAACCCCATCAACTATCCGGCGGACAGAAGCAGCGTGTCGCAATCGCTTCGGCGCTTGCGATGCGCCCTGATGTTCTCGTGCTCGATGAAGCTACATCGATGCTTGATCCATTAGCACGACAAGAGGTCATGTCGACCGTTCAGGAACTCCATGCGACTCACCCAATGGCGGTCATCGCGATTACACACGAATTAGACGAAGTATTACGGGCTAGTCGTGTCATCGTCATGGATGCCGGGAAAATCGTATTAGAAGGATCCCCTCAGGAAGTCTTTCGTCATGCATCGTTCTTAGAAGACATCGGACTCGATGTTCCATTCGTTGTTCGGGTACAAGAACGTTTACGGGCGCAAGGTCTCTCACTCGAGGAGACGATACTAGATGAAAGAGAATTGGTGAACCGTTTATGCCAATCTTAATCCAGGAATTAAATTATACGTATCAACTCAATAGTCCGTTCGAACGAGTCGCGCTACGTGATGTGAATCTTGAGATTCCGTCAGGGGCGCTTGTTGCGTTTGTAGGGCATACCGGATCCGGGAAATCGACGCTCGTGCAGCACATCAATGGGTTGCTCAAGCCGACAGCGGGGAAGGTACAAGTCGATGACATCATCGTCGAACCGAAGAAAAAACAGGACCTCAAGCCATTAAGACGTCGCGTCGGGCTTGTTTTTCAATATCCGGAATATCAATTGTTCGAAGAGACGGTCTTAAAGGATGTCATGTTCGGTCCGATGAACTTCGGTCATGATGCCGCGATGGCTGAGCAATTAGCGAAAGAGGCATTACGGACTGTCGGACTCGATGAAGTCTTTTGGAGTCGTTCGCCGTTTGACCTGTCTGGTGGGCAAATGAGGCGTGTTGCAATTGCCGGCGTACTCGCTAGTCAACCAGACGTGTTGATCGTCGATGAGCCGACGGCAGGACTCGATCCGCAAGGGCGCAAGCATATGCTGAGTCTGTTTGCCCGGCTCCATGCTGAAACCGGTATGACGTTGCTCCTGATCACGCACGACATGGATCAGGTGCTTGAGTATGCTGAGCGTGTGATCGTCATGGAAGACGCCCAGGTGGCGTTTGACGGGCTACCGCTTGATCTGTTTAAAGAAGAGACATTGCTCGAGCAATTCCACCTCGATCTCCCGCACGTCCTATCGCTTGCTTGGCAAGTCGCTGATCGGCGTGGATTGCAACGACCGGAGATCCGGACGGAGACCGAATTGATCGAGTGGTTGATGACGAAAGGGGTGAGCGAATGATCGTCGGACAACATATTCCCGGTCAGTCGTACTTGCATCGGTCGTCGGCACTTGCGAAGATCATCTTTGCTTTCTGCTTCATTCCGCTCGTCTTTCTCGCAAACAATGCAGCAACGAACATCTTTTTACTTGTCTTTACGTTCTTAGCACTCATGAGTAGTCGGTTACCACTTCGGTATGTTCTAAAAGGACTGCGACCGATTCTTTTCCTGATCGTCTTTACGTTCGTCATCCAGCTGTTCTTCACGCGCGAAGGGTCTGTCCTCTTTGAGTTCGGCTGGCTTCGGATCTATGAAGAAGGACTGCGACTCGCGATCATCGTCTCATTACGTTTCTTCTATCTCGTCTCGATCACGACACTCGTCACGTTGACGACCTCACCGATCGAATTGACGGATGCGATTGAATTGTTATTGAAGCCGTTCAAGGTCGTCCGTGTCCCGACGCATGAGATCGCCTTAATGTTGTCGATCTCACTTCGGTTCTTACCAACCTTAGCAGAGGAGACAGAGAAAATCATGAAGGCACAGCAAGCACGTGGTGTCGATTTGTCAGCAGGACCGATTAAGGAACGTTTACGGGCGATCATTCCGTTATTGATTCCCTTGTTCATCTCCGCCTTTAAGCGGGCAGAGGATCTTGCGACAGCGATGGAAGCGCGGGGGTACCGTGGAGGAGAGGGACGGACACGTCTACGGGAGTCCAAGTGGACGATGCGGGATACGGGTCTGATGATCTTGCTCGTCCTCCTGACGATCAGTTTAGTAGGATTGCGAGGGATCGGGTAATGCGTCGTTTAAAATGTACGATTCAATATGATGGAACCGGCTACGCCGGGTATCAGGTGCAACCAAACGGATTGACGATTCAAGAAGTGATTGAAACGACGCTTGCGCGGATGCACAAACATCCCGTCAAGATCATCGGGTCGGGACGGACGGATGCGAGGGTGCATGCCTACGGGCAAGTCATTCATTTTGATACAAAACTAGCGATTCCCCCGGAGAACGTCGTCAAGGCACTGAATACGCTCTTACCAGCGGATATTCGTGTCCGGAGCTGCGAGGAGGTCGAACCGACCTTTGAAGCGCGTTACGATGTCGTAGGGAAGGAATACCGCTATTTCGTCCGCCGCGAAGAAAATGCGTTTCGTCGGAATCTATCGGTTCATATTCCGTATCCGCTCGATCTCGAGCGCATCCGTCAAGGGATAGCACATCTCGTCGGCACGCACGATTTCAGTTCGTTCTGTGTCGCGAAGACGGAAACGGATAACCGGGTCCGGACGATTTACGAGGCAGAGTTGATGACGATCGGTGACGAACTCGTCTTTCGGTTCCAGGGCAGTGGTTTTCTCTATAATCAAATCCGGATCATGGTCGGGACGTTACTTGACGTCGGACGCGGTCGTTTTGCACCAGAGGACATTAAAAAAATGTTGCTGGCAAAGGACCGGAACGTCGCAGGCGTGACGGCGCCTCCTCATGGACTCTATCTATGGGAAGTTTTCTATCCGGAGTAAAAAAAGGCAATTGACATTGGCTATTAAAAAACATACAATGTTTATTGGCATTTCATTTATTATGAAACCACAATCTTAGCCCCGTACACCTAAGATTATGATAGATTCACCTAGTGAATAAATGAAAAATCAAAAACAGAACTTTTAATTCCTTAGGAGGTATTTTACATGCGCACAACTTTCATGGCGAAAGCTACTGATGTAGAACGCAAATGGCTCCTTATCGACGCTGAAGGTAAAACACTCGGTCGCCTTGCGAGCGAAGTTTCATCACTTCTCCGTGGTAAGCACAAGCCTACGTTCACACCACACGTTGACTGTGGGGATAACGTTATCCTCATCAACGTTGAGAAAATCGTTTTAACTGGTAACAAACTCGACAAAAAAGTCTACTACCGTCACTCTGGTCATCCAGGCGGCTTAAAGCAGACTGTTGCACGCGATATGCTTGCTAACAAACCTGAGCGCATGCTTGAACTCGCGATCAAAGGGATGCTTCCAAAAGGTAGCCTCGGTCGTCAAATGTTCAACAAACTCCACGTCTACGCTGGAGCTGCACACAAGCACGAAGCACAACAACCAGAAGTTTACGAACTTCGCGGTTAATACGAATTTAGGAGGAACTACACGATGGCAGATGTACGTTACTACGGCACTGGTCGCCGGAAACACGCGGCAGCGCGCGTTTTCCTCGTTGCTGGAGACGGTAAAGTCACAGTTAACGGTCGCGATATCAGCGAATACTTCGGTTATGAGACATTGATCATGACTGCAAAAGAACCACTCGTAATCACAGAAACAGAAGGCAAGTACGATGTAATCGTAACGGTCAAAGGCGGCGGCTTCACTGGTCAAGCAGGCGCTATCCGTCACGGTATCTCACGTGCTCTTCTTCAAGCGGATCCAGAATTCCGCGGCGCACTCAAAGCGAAAGGCTTCTTGACTCGTGATGCTCGTATGAAAGAGCGTAAAAAATACGGTCTTAAAGCAGCTCGTCGTGCACCACAATTCTCGAAACGTTAATTCTTTTCGAATCCCTCTCACCCTTGTGGTGGGAGGTTTTTTTGTGCACTAAAAAATTGCTCTCCTGAGAAGTGTCAGAACAGCGATTCAAGTCAAGTCGATTTAGTGGAGCGTAATCGGTGCAACACCGTCAGAAGAAGATAGAAGATGACGATCGTCAGCGGGATGCTCCAAACAAAGAGAGATTGTATGAATTGGGTAGGTGTATGTGCCGTCGTTTGACCGACATGTCCCGTAAAAGAGGTTTCTTCACTTAAGACGGTTGTATTGTCCGGTAACTCCGTCTTGGTAGCGACAGTCGGTTGCAACGTCAGATACAGGACGAAGCTAAGATCTAAAAGACAGGTGACGCTAAGTGTCCAAATGATGCGTTTTTTCATAGGATGCTCCTTTTGATATGAGTTAAAATCATTCTACATTCCATAAGTATAGCGGATTTTGTTTTCGGGAACAGGAGACAAAGGGGTGAGCGTAGATGGCATTATCGATCAGCTGGTTACTCGAGCGAGCGAATCGGAAGTTGAATGCTTCGGGACTGTCACGAGAAGTCGCTAAACGAACGCAAGAGGTCATTCGGGAGATGCATGCACAAGGGATTTATGTAGGCGTCGCACAAGGGTACCGATCGATCGCAGAACAGAATCGGTTGTACGCACAGGGACGGACACTACCGGGACCAATCGTAACGAATGCACGCGGGGGACAATCGAATCATAACCGTGGAATTGCCGTCGACCTCTTTCAATATTCCCATGACGGTACACAAGCGCTATTTCGAAATGACCAAAGCTTTCAAAAGATTGTTGCTGCGATGAAACGACGTGGCTTTTCTTGGGGTGGGGACTGGACGAGCTTTAAGGATTATCCACACTTTGAATTACTAGGAGTGTCTGAAGAAACGCCGAATCGCTCTCGTGCGATCGTTCCGTATCCAGGTCGTCCGTTGTATCAAGGGGCAACCAATATGAATCCACGGGATATCGAACGAATTCAGCGTGCAGTCAAAGCAACCGTGACTCGGCGCTTTGATGCAGAGACGGCTCAGAAGGTGCGTGCCTATCAAACACGTCAAGGACTTGACGTTGATGGTGTCGTGGGTCCTCGTACATGGAACCGAATGTTCTAAAACGAGCGAATGATCGAGTAAAATGATGAAAACTGACACTGGACATGGAAAAGTCATCCTTTCCGGTGTCGAAATGTGCAAGCGCTCTCTTATTTTTGTTATACTAATAGGGATTAAATCGAACGTTTTCAGGGGGAAGGCACTATGTTGAATGAACAAGAAATTCGCGAGGTAGTCGGAACGCTCGTCGATCCGACGATTGACCGCCCGCTTGCAGATACGAACGGCATTCGTGACGTCCGGATTAAAGGTGATTATGTCAGTCTGAAAATCGCTTTAGCACAATCCGGTTCTGGGGAGCAACTCGTGCTCCAACAGCAAATCGTCAAGGAACTGAAAGAAAAAGGATTCAAGACGGTGGGACTCCGTTTTGAGGCACTCGGTGATCACGGGATTCAAGCAGCTACGACACCATCAATTCTCAAACCAGAATCTGGTACGACGTTCATCGCGATCGCTTCTGGTAAAGGGGGCGTCGGGAAATCGACGGTTTCCGTTAACTTAGCAGTCGCCCTCGCACGAGCAGGGAAGAAGGTCGGTTTGATTGATGCCGATATCTACGGCTTTAGTGTTCCAGACATGATGGGAATCGAAACACGTCCGACTGTCGTGAACGACCGAATCGTTCCACCAGAACGCTTTGGCGTCAAGGTCATCTCAATGGGCTTCTTCGTCGAAGATAATGCACCAGTCATCTGGCGGGGACCAATGCTCGGGAAGATGCTCAACAACTTCTTCGCAGACGTCGAATGGGGCGATCTCGATTACTTGTTGCTTGATCTTCCACCAGGAACAGGGGATGTCGCACTCGATATTCATTCGATGCTCCCGAGCTGTCAGGAAGTCATCGTCACGACACCTCACGCAACAGCCGCTTTCGTTGCAGCACGAGCAGGAGCAATGGCAATCAAAACGAACCACCGTCTCCTCGGAATCGTCGAGAACATGGCGTACTTTGAAAGTAAAGTGACAGGCGAAAAAGAATATGTCTTCGGTAGTGGTGGCGGAGAGAGGTTGTCAGAAGCGTTAAAAACCGATATTCTAGCTAAGATTCCACTTGGACAACCATATGCGAATGATGCGGACTTCGCCCCATCGATCTATCGCGATGAACATCCATTTGAGACATACTATAATGAACTCGCCACGCGTGTCATCGAAAAAGTAGAGGGATAAGAATGAAGATTAAAGGATTTTTGAAGCTGTTTTGGATGACGCTCCTAATCGGAACGCTCGCCGGCTTCGTGTTTAACTTGGTAGCAGAACCTGGATATATCCGAAATCAATCGATTAGCGGATATGTGACGGCTCTCTCCTACAGTAGTACGTGGACAGCCATCAGTTTGATGGGATTCTTCTCGTACTTGATCTTACATCGCGTCGGACTCGATTTATTCCGCGGTGCAAAGCTTTGGAACCGTGTCCAGGTCGTCTTGATCGCATTTGCACTATTTGATGGTGTCTACCTGCGCGGATTAGCATACGGCTTTGATAAGACGAGTCTTTATATTGGTGAGATGGTCGTCTTGCTTGTAATAGCGTTCTTAGTCGCGCGGACGAAAGCACGGGAAACGAACTTCACAGCGTTCATTCCGACTTTGTTCCTCATGACAGTCATCACGTTGATCGAATGGGTACCTGCTTTGCAGGCAACACAAGATAAGCGGATGTTATGGGCGGCGCTTGCGACACTTTTAATCTGTAATGCGTATCAGATTCTAATGCTGCATCGCTTGCAAGAAAAGCCAGCTTCTCAAGGACAATCGCAAAAACAGGCGTAACGAAAAAGACCCGCGAACGGGTAGTGTTTTACCAGTTCAAGCGGGTCTATCTTTTTTCTAAAGTTTTTTTAGAAAAACAGTTGACGAAAAAAACAAGAGTTGATATATTAATACATGTCGCTGAGGCACACGCCAAACGCGAGCGTCACAGACGAAAAAAACTTCAAAAAAGTAATTGACATCACTTATTACTTTACTGTAAGATTTAAAAGTCGTCAAATGACATATTGGACTTTGAAAACTGAACGATGA